>JBBQLA010000147.1:0-6368 GCA_038327485.1 Acidimicrobiales bacterium | reverse complement strand
CGCGAGGATCCCGGCGACCCACAACATGAGCGCGAAGAAGTGGGTGAACTGGCTGAGGAGCTTGCGCCAGGTCTGGGGGGCCGGCGGTGGCGGAAGTCGGTTCGGACCGTTCGCAACCAGTCGAGCAGTCGCCTCAGCTGTGGTGAGTCCGGCGTTCGAGGTGTGGTGCGTGACGGTGACGAGTTCGCTGATCCATCCATGTTCGTCCGCCGACGGCGGTCGCCGCTAGGGCCGAAGGGCTCTGCCGGCCTTCCTCATGCGCCGTCCTCACGAGTCGTGGCGCGAAGCGCGTTCGCTGTGTCGGCCACTGCTCGACGGATCTCGTGGATCCCATCGAGCGCACTGCGTCGAACCTCGCTGAGGTCACCGCCCACCGACTCGGCAGCGGTGGCGGCCACTCGGCGAATTGCCGCGGCAGAGTGCTCGATCCGGCGAGTCAACTCGCCGGCCCGATCGCGCGCATTCATGCGTCCCAGGTCGGCCTGCACCTGCAGTCCGTCCAGCCAACCTCGCGCGGCGTCGGCGAGCTCCTTCACTGAGTCGTGGAGTTCGTCGGAGTTGTCGGCCAGCTGCGTTGCGAGTGCGCCTCGGGCCAGTGTCAGGTCGATCTCGAGCAGCGCCAGCGTGGCGCTGACCTCTTCGGCATAGTGGTGTTCGGCGTCGACCGCACTGCCCTCGAAAGCCACAGCGGCGGCGCGAACGGCATTGGCATCGTCGACCAGCGAGGACACCGCTCGTTGCAGCGGCTGGCTGCTCGGCGAGGCCGCATCGGGTCGGGTCGGGGTCGGTGGCGTGGTCATCGGAATCCTCGGTTGCTGCGACGAGTGGCTGACTGCCACGAGCTCAGCCTCTGCTCGCGACGGCCAGCCAGACAGAGGAGAAGGTCCCGACCGGCGAGTTCGTCCGGCTCCGGGGCGACTACCAGCGTGACCGCGATTCCTCAGCGAACCCGAGGAGGCTGGTGAACTGATGGCGCTCGCCGTGCTCGTCGGTGATGTGGCCCGACCAGGTGCCGAACACCTGATGCACCTCGGTCGCCAGGATCAGCGCGTTGAGCTTGGTGTGTCGATCGAAGGTGGGCGCGAGCGTGACGTCGAGGCTGCCGTCGCGATGGCGCACTCGCCACCGACCCATCGGGTGCTCCCAGTCGTAGATCCACTCGAGTTCCTGGCCGATCTTGGTCAGCCGACCGTCGACGATGACACCGTTCTCAGTGAATCCGGTGCCCTCGGTCCACTTCCCACCGAACTGCAGTCCGATGACTCGGCCGGCAGCGGTGCGACCTGCACCCCCACCCCAGTTCCAACGGGTGCGATAGGGCCAACGACCACGGCCCACATCGAGAACTCCCCATGCCACGGCGCTGGGCTCCTCGTCGGTCGGTCCGATCGATCGAACCTGCCGGCCGATCGTGAGGGTGCCGAACGCTGGCCGTGCCTGATGCTTGGAGGTGTACTGAAAGCGACGAGCCGACCACGGGATGACCACGTTCAGGGATTCGTGTCCGGCCGGGAGATCGATCCGCAGGTCGAGCAGCGCTCGTTGCCCGTCCGCCTCGGTCCACGACGCGCTGATGGAGGTTCCGTCGGAGTCATCGGAGATCTCAACACTTGATTTGCGCCCTCGATACCGCAGCGGCTCGCTGCCTGGTCGATCAGGTAGGCCGACGCCGCGGGCGAATGACAGAGTGGCCTCGTGCCCGCCGGTGGTGCCCGTCTCGAGATCGACCCACCAGACCGTGGCAAGGCCGAGATAGTCGACGTCTGCGTAGGTGATGGCGATGGCGAATCCCGGGCAGAGCACGCACCAGTAGTCCCAACGCTTGTTGCGACCCCACCCGCCGCGAAGGTTTGCGGTGTGCAGCGGAGTTCGAGACCACCCTCTCGCTACGGGGTTCAGCGAGTGACCGCCCGGCCCGCACAGTTCTACGGGTGAGGTGAGTTCTCGTTCGTTCGTCGGTGACACGTCAGCTCCTCAGACCGGACATGCTCGGACGAGGAGCGGGGTGAGGTCGAATGCCTCGACGTCGACTCGGCGAGTCAGCCCGGTGGGTTCGATTGCGACGTGAAGCCGAACCGACGACAGTTGGCGTGCGACATGTCGGCAGTCAGTGGGCTCGACGGTCAGGTGAATCGTTCGGAGCGATCCGGCGGGAATGCTCACGGGGAGACTCGGTGCGCGCACTCGCACGCCTCTCGATTCGAACTCAACGAGACGCACTTCGACGGGGAATCGACCGTCGTTGTGGAGCAGGAATTCGGCATCGCCGCCGCGCGGATTCAGGGTTGTTCCTCCGCCCATTGAGCTGATGTGCACGGTGGACACCATGGGAACCAGGAGCAGACACACGACGGCTATTGCGCTCAGGAGCAACCATCGGAGCCATGGAGGCGGCGCCGGGCGAGCCAGGTCGTCGAGCTCGGACCATGCGACTTGAGAGTTCGGGTCGACCGCCATGAACAAATCATGCAATGGATTGACATATTCGTCAAGAGCAGCCACGATGACCGGATGGCGATCGGACTCTTGGCTCTGCTCATCCTCCTGGCGCTGGCGATCCTGATGGTCGCCCGGGGACGCGCTTGGGGGCCGTCGGCAGCCGAAAAGTTCCTCTCGGCCTGGGGGCTTGCGGTGACCGCGTCGACCGTCTCGCTGTCTCGCCGTCAGCTCGAACGAGATGTCTGGTTCCGGCGGCTCGGCGCGTGGTCGGGGTTCTTCGTTGCGACCGGATGGAAGATCGTCACGCGCGACAAGCTCGTCGTGGACGTGTCCACCCTCGCCGTGGTGCTCGCTGGCTCATCGCTCGGGGTCGTGTGGTCCGCCCGACCCCCGCGACGGCAGACCGGATCAGTTCGCTCCGCCGCGTTGCGGCCTCGGGACGTCGCGGACTACCGGTCCGAGGGGACCCAGCGACTCGAGTGGGGCGCGGCAGGGCTCGTGCTGGTGACGGCCGTGGCGGTCGCACTCGTGGCGTGGCAGCGCGAACTCGGATCGGGGATCGTGATTCGCGCTGCGCTCCCTGTGCTGCTGGGAGTGATCGTCACGCCGGCAGTGCGCCGTCTGCAGCGGCGAGTGGTCGAGCACCCTCAGCCGGCTCGCGATACCGACTTGCTAGCTGTCGACGATGCGCATCGAGCATCGACGGTGCAGTCCCTCCACCACGCGCTGGTCGGGCTCCAGCTGTGCCTGGCGATCCTGGCGATCGGCGCGCTCCCGTCCAACGGCTTGGCTTCATGGGTGCAGTGGAGTTCGGTCGTGGTGGTCGTCGTGTTGCTGGGTGGCGCGCTCGCTCAGTGGCGTCGTGTGGCTCAGGCGCCGTTCGGGGCCCCGCTGCGTCCGATCGGGGCGCGCGTCGGTGAATCAGTTCACTCGGTGGCCGATGATCCAGCGGAGGCGCCGTGATCGTCACGGTCGACACCGCGTCGGGGGTGCCGCCCTACGAGCAGATCCGGATCCAGTACGAGCGGATGATCGCCTCCGGCGTGCTGGGAGCCGGAGATCGGCTTCCCACGATCGCTCAGCTCGCCGCTGATCTCGGGTTGGCCAACGGGACGGTGGCGCGTGCCTACCGCGAGCTGGAGTTGAGCAGCCTGATCGTGAGCCATCGGCGCCGTGGTTCGTTCGTGGCCGAGGCTCCTGCCGGTCGTTCTCGGCGAGCCGTCGCCTCGGACCTCTCCGAAGCCGCGGCGCGGTTCATGCTGGAGGCGCGCCAACTCGGCGCCTCACCGGTGGATGTCCTCGAGGCGATCCGGGCTGCAATGAAGGAATCAACATGAGGGTCGTCTCGTGGTCCGACGATGTGCTCGACTTGAACATCGACGTGTGGCGGCTCAATGCCACTGCGTTCGAAGGATCGGGGTGCGTGATCGCGGACCTCCCCGAGTCGGCACGGCGGACGTTCTCCTCGGCGGGTCGCGACCTCGACGAGAGCATCGAGGACCTCTGCCGCTGGCACGCGGAGACACTGGAGTCGTTCGTGTTCCACCTGGTCGTGGAGTGATCGGTCGTGGACAGCGACTCGCCGTTTCAGGTGTTCAGACTGGGTTGCGCAGTGTTCGGGAGCGGCGACGCGAGGCCGATGAAGTAGCTGCCGGCCCACACGAGCAGTGCGGCGACGAGCGTGAGTCCCTCACGCCGCAGGCTCGGGGTCGCCGTGGTCGCTGCGCTCGCCCACAGTGCCGCTTGGGTTGCCTGGAGGAATCCGCCGGACAAGTCGATGATGGTCGCGTAGCTGCCCGCCGTGAACGAGTTGCCGTTGAGAATGGCGGTCCACACGATCCGCCCGGTCTCGATGCTGTTGCTCAGAAGTGTGGTGATCTCCGATGGCACGGAGGCCTTCGCCGCAGCGAGTTCGTCGAGGAGTTGAAGCGGAAAGGTGGTTCCGCGGCACTCGAGTAGGTCGACGCACGTCACGGTGCTGCCCGGAATCGCCCCCGGCGGCGAGTTCGCCAAGGCGACGTCGAGATAGCCCCGGTTGTAGCCGAGAACGAGAGCAAGTTGGTTCGACCATATCTTCGAGGCGTCGACAACGGCCTGATCGTCGCCGTGGTCGACGATCTCGAGGATCGAGGCGACCTGGTCGGCCAAGCCGGCGAGGGTGGTGCGGCCGATGTCCTCGAACAGCGGCGGCCTCGAGAGCTCGACAGCACCGACGGGGCTGATCGCCCCTCTGAGGTAAATGCCTCCGAAGTACCCGGAGACCAACAAGTTGCCGAGCAGCTTGCTTCGACGCTGGGCACTGGGAGCCGGCACCAATGCATCGAAGGTCGCAGCGGGCAGCGCACCGTAGAAGAAGTCGGCGTCCTCGCATTCGGTGCACTGAAACTCCTCGACGGTTGGTCCGTCGACGCGGATCACCGAGGAGGTCTGGAGCGGCATCGATGGGATGCGGATGTGACCAGATTCAATCGCCGGGGTCGTCCCGGACGGTGGCGAGCAGGCGATCATCAGCGCGGCAACGCCGATCAGAACGATGGGTCGTGAATGCTTCGGCACGTGGCGAAGGTACCTGAACGACCCTCGTTCGGTACACGGTATCGACCGACGCCCGGAGCCGAATCGATCATTCGGATCGCCCAGTACCATCTGCTCGAATTCGAGTCGCGAGTTTGCGCGAGATGGGCCCGCAGGTTCACCGGGCTCGGGCAGTGATGAGCGGCCGCAACGGCGATGTCGACATCGCCGTGGTCACCCGCTTGAGCACCTTGGTCGCCGGCGCGGAAAGTCCCATGGCCACGATCGTTCCCAGCACCCAAGCGCCCAGGATGTCCGTTGGATAATGCGCGCCGACGTAGATCCGATCGATGCCCATGAGCACGGCGAAACCGAGGGCCGTCCATCCGTACCAGCGATGCCGGAGGAACCGTCCTGCGAGAAGGAGCGCGACCGCCGTCGCTGCGGTCGCGGTGCCGTGATCGCTTGGGAACGAGAAGTCCGCGGTTCGGTCGAGCAGCAAGTGAGTGCCCGTGAGCACCGCGGTCGGTCTCGCCCGGTCGACTGCCGAACCGATCAAGAACACGCCGACAGCACCGACGAGCGGCGCGAGTCCAGCCCAGGTCACTGCGGCAACTGCCGCCATTGGATCCTGAGCGCGCCGCGCATCCCACCATGCGAGGAGCAGGAGCAGGGCGAAGAGGCCGATCCCCCAGACGGCATACGTCGTGGCAATCGAGTGCAACCAGCGAGTCCGATCGGCCAGATGGTTGAACCAGCGGAAGACTTGATCGTCCATCTAGCGAGTCTCCTTCAGCCCTGGATCATCCACGTGACTCATGGACAGATACCCCACGAAGCCAACGATGGGGGTGGCGAGCACCAGCACCACGATTCCGTCGCCGCGACCCGAGGCCCTTGGCTGCGTGGGTCTTGGCGACCCAGTCGGCGAACGAACGTGACGGCAGCGGCCACCCAGTAGAAGAGCTCGCTGCGCATCCGATGGCCGAGACGAGGTAGGGGATCCACCTTTCCCCATGGACCACGTCGGCGGCCATGGTCCCGAAAATGCTCACCATCAGGGCAGCGGCCCAGTACAGCCACGCGACGAATCGAGGCGCACGCAGCTGCACGGTCAGCACCGATCGCAGTCGTCAGGGTCTTCACGATCCAAAAGTACGCCGTCATCCTGGGCACCTTCATTGCCAACGGCTCCGCTCGGAGAACGAGTTCGCTCGCGGCAATGGTCAGATCGATCCGGCGAGGATGAGTGTGGCGCCGAGGGCGGCTGCGGCGAGTCGGTACCAGCCGAAGATGGTGAGTGGTCGGGTTTGGAGCCAGGCGAGCATCCATTTGACCGCGGCGAAGGCGGCGATGCCGGCGACGACGATGCCGATGATCGGGTTGATGATCCCGAACGCGTCGAACATTTCTTT
>JBBQLA010000146.1:0-6372 GCA_038327485.1 Acidimicrobiales bacterium | reverse complement strand
CATCGCCCCGGCGGACGCCGCGGCCCAGCAGATGCTCGGCCAGGCGCTGAGGGAAGCGCTCGATGAGTTGAACGAGCGCGAGCGGGCGGTTGTCCGCTTGCGATTCGGTCTCGAGGACGGCCAAGCCCACACCCTCGAGGAGGTCGGTCGCGAGTTTGGAGTGACACGCGAACGCATCCGCCAGATCGAGTCGAAAACGCTCGCCAAGCTTCGTCACCCTCACCGCAAGCAGAAGTTGCAGGACTACCTCGACAACAGCTGACGCTGTTCGATCGGGCTGCTGGTCGAGCCGATGGCCGACTCATCGGCGATACAGGTTCGGCGGCAAACAGTGCCGCTGCTATCGTGCGCAAGCGCTTTCCGGGGTAGCTCAGCTGGCAGAGCATCCGACTGTTAATCGGCAGGTCGTCGGTTCGAACCCGACCCCCGGAGCTCTCTTGTCCCGCCGCCATCGGGACGCCGATCGGTGGCACGACCGCCGATAGGGTGCGCCGTCGGGGCTCGTAGCTCAGTGGTCAGAGCAGGGGACTCATAATCCCTCGGTCGCTGGTTCGATCCCAGCCGGGCCCACCATATATTTGGCGGTTTTCAAGGCGAGCGAGCATGGTCAGCCAGCCCTCGATCCAACATTTCCCCCTCGACCCGGGCCCGGACCGTCGCCCGGTCGTGGTGTGACGCCATCGGTCGGCGGAACAGCGGGGATGGCGGGTGTCGATCGCTCAGCCGTCGGCGAGTCGGGCAGAGAGGTCGCTGTAGACCGGGGCGTCGTTGATCTGATAGGCCTCGACCATCTCGCCATCGATCGGCGACCAACGGTGATCCGCGCCGATCTGTCCTCTTGGCGCAGTGGCGGTCGACACCCAGCCGGGATCGATGAGCCAAGCAATGGGTGCCATGTCCCACATCACTCGCCGGGCGCCCGGCGACTCGTCCGCCCCCGGCCTCACCTTCGTCAAGAACAGCCTCGCCAGGAGGTCGCCCATCGCCCATCGCCCCGCGCCCGGCGACGTACCGCTCGATCTCGGGCAGCGACACGCTCAGGACCTCGGCCACCTGATAGCCGGGGATGTACAGCAGGTTCGGGCACTTCTCGAAAAGCACTCGCGAAGCATCCAGGTCCTGGAGCAGGTTGAAGCTCTCGTCCACATGCGTGCTGGCGCTCGGGAATCCGGCGACGAATATCACGACCAGCTTCTCGCCAATCGATGGGTCCATGAGCAGTGCCGAGGCCACGTTCGTCGGCGCACCGAGCACGGCCACCTACAACGGTTCGTTGCTGGAGTTGGCCATCTCGACGATGAAATCCGCGGCGGCGCTGGGGGCGGGCTGGGTCGGCCCCGACAGGAACGACTCGGACCCCGCGATCACCTGCGGCGGTGACGCACGTGCAGCGGCAGCGACGACCCGCTCGATCTCGGCCAGGCTGGCGTTCATGCCGTCGGCGGGGCCCGAGGCCTTTTGGAGCGCCTGGACCTGGTCGGCGCCCATCGATGCTGCGAGGCGCTCGTACGGGGTCACCGGCCCGTCACCGCGCTTCTCCTGGACCGCCAGCAGGGAGCTCAGGTAATCGCCGAACGCGAACGGTGCCGCAGTGATTCCGAGGATCTTCAACTTCTCCGGCGCGAGCAGGGCGAGTGCCAGCGCGAACTGGTCGTCGATCTCGTTGGCGGCGTCGGTGTCGACGACCACCCGCAACGGACCGTCGCCGCGCTCGGGCAACGATGTGCGCCGGCCAGCTGACTGGACCGACACTGCGGACGTCGTGGACGCGTCTTCGGAGCGGGTCGTGGTCGACGACGACGCGTTGTCGTCCGGTGAGGAGCACGCCGCAACACCCAATGCCGCGGCGGCCGACAAGAGAATGGGTCGGCGCCCGAGGCGTCGCCCACCTTCGGTGCGCTTCTCCGACATCCGAACAGTCCCCCGGTTCGTGTGCCCGGGCGACGGTACGACCGCGGGAGCGGTGGACGAGTTCCGGTCCATGGGCGCAGGAGCAGCTGCGCAGCCGATCTTGACCGTCGTCGGGCGGCTCAAGGTTCAACCATGTCACTGCATCTGCCGATCTTGTCAACGTGCTGTCTGTTGACCCCGAACGCGACCAACGACCGGTTTGTGCCGACGACGTCATCGGTGCGGTAGCCGACTACGTCGCCGAGTTGGTGACCGTGTTCGATGCCGACGGCAACTTGTTGTGGGTGAACGCTGCGGTGGAACGGCTTCTGGGTTGGCAGCGCACCGAGTGGGACGGGCGCCATGCGATCGAGCTCGCACACCCCGACGATCTGGCGTTGGGGATGGAGCTCTTGTCGAGTGCGAAGGCGACCGGCCCGGGGGTGAAGGAGCCGGTCGTGTACCGGCTTGCGCACCGCGACGGCAGTTGGGTGGACTTCGAGTGCATCGCCTCGACGGTGGAACTCGAGGACGCGCAGGTCCTGCTCGTGGTCACCGGTCGACCAGCGCGCGAGATTCGCCCCAGCACAGCGATCTTCGAGGAGGCCGCGATGCGGGTGTCATCGATGTTCAACGACGCCACGATCGCCATGGCGCAAGTCGCTCTCGACGGGTCGGTCCTGCGTGCCAACAACGCCTTCGCCGTACTCGTCGGCTCGGAGCCCGACCAGCCGCTCGGTCACCTCCCTCTGGAGGTTATTCGAGTCGCGTCCGACGACGATGGGCCCTCGTTCCAGGATCAGCAGGTGGCGATCGAGCATCTGAACGGGATGGTGCGACACGCCCGGGTGAGTCAGTCGCTGGTGCGCGACTACCGAGGTGCCCCGATGTACTACGCGGTGCAAGCGGTCGACGTCACTGACTTGGTGGTGGCCGAACGAGAGCTACTGCACCGCTCGACCCACGATCCGCTGACTGGCCTGGCCAACCGCGCCGTCTTGGACCGGATCTTCGACAGCGAGCAGTGCGGCACGACGGCGCTGATCTATCTGGATCTCGACCGGTTCAAGCCGGTGAACGACTCGTTCGGCCATGCCGCCGGTGATGAAGTGCTGTGTGTGATCGCGGACCGCCTGCGCCGGCAGGTGCGTGGAGTGGACGTCGTGGTGCGGCTCGGCGGGGACGAGTTCGTGATCGTGTGCGGCGACGTCGAACGCGATGAAGCACTCTCGCTCGCCGATCGCCTCGTCCGCGTGTGCGCCGACCCGATCGTGGTGGATCAGGCGATGATCCAGGTCGAGGCAAGCGCTGGTGTGGCGTTCACCAACGACGCTGGTCTCGGCGATCTGCTTCGTCGCGCCGACTCTGCGCTCTACCGAGCGAAGGTCTGTGGCGGCAACGTGATGGTCGCAGATGACGTGCCGGCGCCCGCTGGATCCTGACGAAGGGTTCGGCCGTGAGCCGGCAAGGTCCGAGGTGGGCAGCACCGACTGAGCCGCCAACAACGTCTTGCGCAGCCTGAGCCACACCATCCTCGCTACGGTCGGTACATGTCCGACTACGAGATTCCCCCACCCGAGCCCAAGGAGATCGACGAGAAGATCTCGCTCGAGCTGCGCCACCTTTCGTCGAATGCGGTCTTGAAAGGTCATCCGTCCGGCGAAGAGAAGTGCGGCAACTGTCTGTACTACCTCGAGCCGACGGCCGAGATCTCGTACTGCTGGCACATGAAACTCCGGATCCTGGTAGGGGACGAGTGGTGGTGCCAATGGTGGGACGCGATTCCCACCGACACGTAGCCGCCATCGCCCCGTCGTTCAAGGTCGAGGTGTCCACGGAACTCGGGGCAACTCTCGGTGGCAATCGTCTTGCCCCCTTCAAGCGGTGGTGTGAGTGCTGTCCCGATCCCATTGGCTGAGCGCGGTGAGGACCGCGACGATCGCCGCGCAAATCTCGGAGTCCTCGATGATGCCGCTCGTGATCGCTTCGCGGGGGATGGGGATCGCGACACAAGCGTCCTCGACGAGCTGGACGTTCAAGTAGCCGAGAACGGTTCGGAGCTGTTCATGGGTTCCGCTGGCGCGCCCCCGCGGAGATGCGGCGTTGATCCAGCCGATCGGCTTGGAGTCCATCTCCATTCCGGTGCTGCCGACCGTCCAGTCGAGGAGGTTCTTGAAGGCGCCAGGCAACGCGCCCGCGTACTCGGGGACGCAGAACAACACGGCGTCGGCCGCGCCGATCGAAGCCCGGAGCTCGGCCACCGTCGGTGGTGGCGGTTCGCTGTCGAGGTCAGGGTCGAAGTGGGGGAGCGTGGCCCCGATCGAGGTGATCACGGCTGTGCCACCCGGGGGTGCGATGGCTACAGCGGTGCGGAGCACCGCGCCGTTGGTGGAGTCGGCCCGGAGGCTCCCTGAGACCATGAGGATCGTCACGTCTTCGCACATCACCACCATTCCACCATGAGGCCCGGCTTTGCCAGAGACCAATCGTCGGGAGCAATGACGCGGCAGGCGTCCGCAGATCGGACCAACTCCAACCACTAGGTTCGGCACGATGCCGCCCTTGCCCGGAAGCCCCGTCTGGCAGCGCGACAGCTCTCATTCCACAGTGCTCGACTACCACCTGAGCATGCTGCACGACACGGCTCGGATGGAATCCTTCCGACGTGCCATCAATGCCTCTGTGCGGCCCGGCGACGTAGTGGTGGATATCGGCTGCGGGAGCGGCGTCCTGTCGTTCATGGCGTGCGAGGCAGGCGCCAAAAAGGTCTACGCCATCGAAGGCGGGCCTGTCATCGAGGTCGCTCGGGAGTTGGCCACCGACAACGGGTTCGCCGATCGGATCGAGTTCCTCGGTGGTTGGTCGATTGAGGTCGGCATCCCGGAGCCAGCGGACGTGCTCATCTCCGAGACGATCGGCAATGCCGGGCTCGACGAGGGGATCGTCGCCTGGACCTTCGACGCGCGGCAACGTCTGCTCCGGCCCGGTGCGGTGCTCCTGCCACAGCGGCTACGCGTGTGGGTCGCAGCCGTTGAATCGTTCTACGACCACGCACTGGTCTCGGACTGGCAGGCAGCAGGTCTTCCCTACGATTACGCAGCAGCCCACCGCCGGGCGGCACGGACTCTGTGGTTCGCCGACTTCACGCCGAGCAATCTTCTCGGCCAGCCAGAACTCGCCGCAGACATTGACTTGAGGACCGCTCTCAATGAGACGATTACCTCCGCGGGCCACCTACAAGTGGACCGTGAAGGCACCCTGCATGGGCTGGCTTGCTGGTTCGATTCGCTGCTTTGTGCCGGCGTCACCGTCGACAACATGCCCCCGCGGACCGAGTCGAGCTGGTCCCACGGGTTCTTGCCCCTCGCCGAGCCGATTGCCGTCTCCGTCGGCGATCAGCTGACCTGGGAGCTTTCGGTGTCGGCCGACGGCGAGCACTGGACCTGGCAGGTCGATCGCATCGGGGGCTGACCGGCCGCACGGGAATCTGTTTCAGGTCTCGCTCCATCGGCGAGGTGGCCGGGCCTACTTCTCCTCAAGTGCGGCGGGTTCGCCGTTGGCGCGATCAGCGGCTTCCACAGACTCGACGACCTCGGGCTCCTCGTCGTAGGGCTGGGCACGATCCGAGTTGCCGTCACCCGGTCCGGGTTCAGGCTTTTCGTGGGCTCCGGGAGGCGTGGATGCGGACATGGCTTCGAGCTACCCCGAGCCAGATCTTCTGAGACATCCTGATCCGCCTCGTGGTCGAGACAGGAGATCGACGACGCGCCCTAGGCTCGGACCCATGACCGACGCCGAGCGATGCCTGTACCTCCGAGCGATGTTGGAGGGAACGCCGGCTGATGGCGATGAGGCACTCCGCCAGGCCCGCGGCACCGCGGTGACACTGCACGAGCTCCTCGCTCTCGACGAACTGGGCCTCCTCGAGCTCGTCCGAGGCAATGTGGCCGGCTCGTCAGGCAGTCAAGGGGCCGAAGATCCTGTCGTCGAAGTGTTGGGCCTCACGGGCAGCGGTCACTCGTTCGCCGAGAACTGCTCCCAGACCGAGTAGTCGGCGGCCCAGAGGTCGATCAGCGCCGTCAGACGCAGCAACGCGTTGGAGTGCATCCTCAGGTTTTGCTGCACACGAGCGTCAGATGACCGAGGAGACAGGTCCGAATGACCTGAATCTCGAGACAGAAGTCAACTGAGTGAGCGATCTGACCGATGCCACCACGTGCGGGAAGCCTCGGAGTCCACCTGGCTGTGCCGGTCGGAATTCGACCGTCGTCGTCTCGTCGAGGCCACGCTCGCCGGCCGAAACGTGAGACGGGCGTTGATGGTCGTCCTCCAACTGGTGGCTGCTGGGCTGTCACCAATCGTTGGTTGGACACCGTTCATCGCGATCACCGCCGGCAATCTGGTGGCGGAATTCTCTGAATTCCGAATCGAGCGAGACGTTCGCCCGGAGTTCCGCCTGTTCGCAGGCTGGGTCCTGATGCT
>JBBQLA010000145.1:0-6401 GCA_038327485.1 Acidimicrobiales bacterium | reverse complement strand
CGAGCCTGGCCGTTGGGGGTGGTCTCCCTCCCTCCCCCAACGGCCGTGGATGCGGGACTGGGTACCCGCCGACCGGTCATCGCCGATGGCGCTCACAGCGTGCGTGCCCTGACCGGAAGAACTTGCCTCGTCGGTCGATGTGTTCCGACTCGGCCTCTTCCCCATTGTCCGCTTCGCAGGTGTCGAGCAGGTGGCGTGGCGTCCACCATCTGACGAACTTCCCGAGGTATCCACACCCAATCCCCAGGATTTCTGTGGTTGTCCACTCGTTGTACACAACCGATGGCTCATAGGGTCGAGGTGCGGGAGGCGGAATGAGCGCTGATCTTGAAGCAGGTGCGCTGGTGGAGAGAGGTTCCGCTGCCCTCGGCGCGTTCCGGTCGTTGCGAGAGATCGTCACCGAGGTCGCCCAACTCGTGGAGTGGCATCGCGTCGGCGACGCGCCCGATCCCTGGATCGTGCCGCGACTTCGGCTCCTGCTCGAACGGTCGGCGGACCTTCTCAAGGACGCCGCCGACGACGCGGGCAGCGACGACCACACGGCTCGCGACGCCGGGGCAGCTCGGGCGCGAGTGGCTGCCCACCTTCACGCCGTCGCCGACATCGAAGACCTCGAGCTGCCTGACGATCTGGTGGCGTCGCTGCTGTTCCGAGCTGCGAGGGAGTTCGTGTCGTCCACTCGACGGATGCTGGCGATCTGCCTCCCTGAGTAGGCGCCGGACGCGAGAGGGCACCCGGGCTGTACCGGGTGCCCCCTGCTCTGCTCGGGGGAAGGTGAGCGAGACGTGTGTCAGTCGATGCCCTCGCTCGCTGCATCATGGCGAAGAGGTCGGTCCGATCGACCATGCCAGCGACATCCCAACACGACCAGGTGAACGCTGCATCGCCACTGGGCAGCGAGTCATCGAATCTTCTCCGAACCCCAGGTGCCCTCGGCGGGGGTCGCCGGCCGACCCCCGAAGTTCAACTCCACGAATCGTTGACATCACGGGAGGTGTGCGCAATGAGCAAGATGAAGGACAAGAAGTAGAAGAGCAAGAAGTAGGAACCCCGACCCCCCAGCGCATCCTTCGGCGGAGATCCCGACGGAGCGGTCATTGCGCTCGAGAATCGGCCGACTGATGTGTGGTGGGACGGGTCGTCGGCAGCGCATCGCCTCGGGGGTCGTTGCGTCTCGGGCTGCTGGGCGTCCTGCTGATGGCGATGACGGCGCTGGCTGCGGTCACCGGGCCCCTGACGGCCCCGGTTGCCGCACCGATGAGTGCGACCGCCACCACGGCTCTGCCGGTGACCTCGACCATCCCCGCTCCCTCGACATCGACGCTCCCCGAGTCCACGACGGCTGTGCCGGCATCGCAGCCGATGACAGCAACTCCCACAACGACGATTCCGACAACAGCAATGCCGACGACAACGACCGCGACCCGAGCGGTCGTGGGACGTCGTTCGGCGCTGAGCGATCGTCGTGACTTCGTGAGGGCGTGTGGGACGAACTTCTGCATCAACGGACGCCAATGGTCGATGTTCGGGGCGAGTGTGCTGTTCGCCATCGATGACCCTGAACCCACGTTGCGGCTGGTGCCGCAGTCTGGGATCAACACGCTGCGGATCGTCGACGAGATCGACTGGAAGAGTCCCGACCTGCTGAGCGCCCCGTTCGACGAGGGCCACTGGGCGAACGTTGACCGCCTGCTGGCGCTCGCTCGCGAGCGTGGGCTTCACGTGATTCTCGACGTGTCGTCGGTGCGCAACCTCTACCTCGAACACAAGATGAACCCCTACGTGATCGACTGGGGGCCCTTCGTGCGGTTCGTGACCGGTCGGGTGAACACCGTGACCGGCGTGGCGTATCGCGACGACCCGACGATCGCCTTGATCTCGGTCGCCGGTGAGGTCGACGGCCTCGACCAACCCGGCCCGCTCTATCCGACGCCACGGCAACTGGTGGAATTCTATCGGCGGACGTTCGCACAGCTCCGCCAAGCTGACCCGAACCACCTGTTGTCGACCGGGGGCCTGACCCATCTCGACTATCCGGCCGACATTCCGTGGCGCGAGATCTTCGCTCTCGACGACTGCGACGTCGTGGCGATCCACACCTACTCCCGTGGCGACGGGCTACTCTCGCTGCCCGTGGTGGCCGCCGATGCTGCTGCCATCGGCAAGCCGTGGATCAACGAGGAGTTCGGGTTCAAGCAGTCGTTGGGCGACGCCGCGCGGGCCGCCGCGACCGAGCGGGTATACTCGGAGTCGTTCTCGCACGGGGCAGCCGGCGTCTCGGTGTGGAATCTGGGCCCTCAGGTCCAGGGCGCCCCGGGAGTGCCGCAGACCTACGACATCAACGAATCGACGCCGTTGACCCTGTCGGCGATGCGCCGCCACGCGCCGGCTTCCTGACGATCCGTGGTGTCGGACTCACGGCGTGCAGATGACGTTCGGGCGAACGCTTGACGAACCACAGGCCGGCCGACACCGACGGTCGTCGAACCGTGGATACCGTCGGCTCGACGAGACGAGGTGGTGACGTGCGCATCCAGGTGACCAATGACGACGGAATCGAGTCGGTCGGACTGCAGGTGTTGGCGCGCCGTCTGGCCGAGACGGGTCACGACGTGTTCGTGGTGGCGCCGGATCGTGATTGGAGCGGAGCCGGTGCGTGCATCGGGTCGATCCGACCCGACGAGACACTCGCGGCCACGCGAGTCGAGATCGAAAGGGCCCCGGGACTCGACGCGTGGGCGTTGGAGGGGCCACCGGCGCTGACGGTGATCGCGGCACAGCTGGGGGCGTTCGGTGCTCCGCCGGATCTGGTCGTCTCGGGGATCAACGCCGGCTTGAACACCGGCCGTTCCGTGCTGCACTCGGGCACCGTCGGTGCAGCGCTGACTGCGCAGAACTTCGGGATCTCGGGGCTCGCGGTGAGTGTCGCCCAGTCAGACCCGTGGCAATGGGATGTCGCCGCCGACGCAGCCGTGTCCGTGCTCGGTCTGTTGATCGCGGGTCCCCCGCGGTCGGTCGTCAACCTCAACGTCCCGGCCGTCGGCCCGGCGCTGTTGAGGGGCTTCCGGTGGGGACGCCTCGCCCCGTTCGGCGCAGTTCGCGCCGCGGTGTCGTCGGTCGGCGACGAACGCCTTCAGTTCGAACTCACCGCGAGCGACCACCAGCCCGAACGCGACACCGATCAGGGCATCGTCGACGAGGGCTATGCCTCGCTCACCACGCTGGTCGGCGTCACCGAGGCCTGGTCGATCAGCGAGGAATCGACCGGTGCGTCGTCGGCCGGGCTCGATGTGGGTCGCCTCGAGGACCACGTCGTGCCGGGTGCTCCGCTGCGCCGGATCCACCGCGTCCCGGACGCCTCGCGCTCCCAATCGCTTCGGCGCCCACTCATCGGAATGAGTGATCATCCGTCCACCGTGAATGGTCATTGACGCTCCGGCGGCCGCCAGATGAACAGTGCGGCCAACCATTGACCGTCCCCGCGTGTGTCGGCCTTGGTGCACCGTGGCGACGAGTCGGCGGATGTTCCATCGAGGCAGCGCGGCCCTCGGAATAGGTGCTGCACTCCCGGGATCTGGTGCGGTTGGTCTTCACCGACCGTCAGCGTCGGTTCCTGTGGCCCGAACTCGACGATGGTGACCTCTATCTCGGTCGCGCCCAGTTCGACTGGCTCGATCGGCGACTCGCCGAATCCACGGGCCAATGGCTCGTCCTCGGGGCACAGACGACCTTCGGTTCCACCGACCCCGACATGGTGTCGGGAGGGTGGGGTGCGAGGGATCGGGCTCGGGTCTTCGACGGCCTGGCGGCCGGAGAGACCGACAACCTCGTCGTCGCCCGGGCCCAACCTGTTGAATCCCGGACCGGCGGTTCGATGGACCAGCGGGTTCGATCGCACCTATCTGGTTCTCGACATCGACCGCGACCGCACAACGAGCGGGATCTGGGGCTTCTTCGACTTCGGCAAGTACCTTCCGTGGAACCCCGGCGAAATACTCCTCGCAGCCCTCACCTCCTGGGCGGGAGCAGACAGTCTCACCTGAACGAGCGGCCTGGCCGGTTGCGCGCACGCCGGCTGGCTGGCAGCGTTCCTTCCGGGAAAGGTGGAACATATCGTGAGAAGGCTGTGCGCTCTGGTGGTTCTGACGATGGTCGGTACTGCCTGCATTCCGGGCGTCACGGCCGGGCGGCGGTGCAACACGTCGGACTGGGGTGACGACGGCACCTACGCGCTGAAGTGCGAACGAGGCCATTGGGTCCGCAAGGCGACCAAGGTGCAGGTGGCCCAGTTGCTGCTCGCCATCGCTCGGGCGAAGCAGACACCGCCGTCACCGACGATCGCACCGAACGACCCGCCCACGCCACCCACCGCTCCCACGACCACGCTGCCGAGCCACGGACCGGTCATCAGTTCCTTCTCGGCGCGCCGGAGCTCTGGTCCGTCACCGCTGACCACGGCGTTCGGGTGGAACGTGGCGGATCTCGACGGCAAACCCCTCACCTGCGAGCTCGACTTCGACGGCAACGGAACCTTCGAGGTGAACATCGCCAATTGCACGTCTGCTTCGGTTCGGTCGACCACGTTCACGGCCACCGGCACCACCGTCGTCGTCCTGCGGGTGAGCGATGCGACCTCGGCGCCAGTCACCGCGGCCACGGCGGTGAGCGTCGGCGCAGCATCGACCGATCCCTACTCGATCACCGTTCGGTTCGATTCCTCGGTGGACGTCTCTCGACAGGTCGCGTTCACCTCGGCCGCGGCTCGGTGGGCCCAGGTGATCAAGTCCGGACTCAGTGACGTCGCGCTCACCATGGCCGCCGATGACTGTGGCACCGGTGCGCCGGCCTTCTCGGGCACCGTCGACGACCTGCTGATCGACGCCAGCATCGTTGCCATCGACGGTCCCGGCGGGATCCTCGGGGGTTCGGGGCCGTGTTACACGCGGGTCAGCAACGGACTGCCGTTGTATGCGGTGATGCAGTTCGACAGCGCAGATGTGCTCCGGCTGGAGGGGTCGGGCCAGTTCGGCAACGTGGTCCTGCACGAGATGGGCCACGCGCTCGGCTTCGGCACCCTGTGGGAACCGCCGCTGTTGACCGGCAGCGGCACCGCGGAACCCGTGTTCAATGGCCCCACCGCCCTCGGAGTGTGGCAGGCCCTCGGCGGGACCGGTCCGATCCGGGTGGAATCGACCGGAGGTGACGGCACAGCGGACTCCCACTGGAGCGAGGCGACCTTCGGGAACGAACTCATGACGGGATACCTGGATTCCGGAGCGAACCCATTGAGCTCGCTCACGATCGCTTCGCTGGCCGACATCGGCTACGACGTCGATCTCGGCGCGGCTGATCCGTACACGTTGCACGCCTTCTTGCGCTCGTCGGTGCCGGCCGCCGAGTCGGACCTGCAGCTCGGCTTCGAGACCATCAGACCCCACGGCCAGATCTGATCGGTCAGTCGCCCGCCGGCTCCCAGAACGGGAAGGCGATGTGGCTGATCTCCTGATGCGACACGATCCGCCCTCGCTGTTGCAGGGACCGCAAGTGGGGGCGGGCCTGCTCGGCGCCTCCCAACAACGCCACGTAGGTGGGAACCGGGAGCAGGATCGGGCCATTGTCGGCATCGCCCGGGCGCAGGAGCGCGTCGACTTCGAGCACCGGGTGGTCAGGTCGAGAAAGATCGACGGCGAAGCAGTTGTAGACGACCTGCTCGAAGACCGCGATGGCTCGGATCCTCACGCGCCCTCGTTACGCTGCGACATGGCCCCAGCATGGTTGCCGTGAGCGATCAACGACAGTCGGACGAACCGATGTCCGACGCGCAGCGCTTCATCGAAGCAGGAGTCGCGTTGTGCGACGCGGTCGACGCCGGCATCGAGCTCTGGGTGATCAACGCTGTGACACAACGGGCGCCGGCCGAGCTCGACGCAGCGCGCGCCGCGGCGGCAGAGTGCCGCGCCGTCATCGTGTCGCGACTCCGAGCTCTGGTGACCCAGGACGCTGACCAGCAGCCGACCACGCCGCTTCAGATTCTGCGTGGCGCGATCAGCTACCCCACAGCTGTGCTCCGGGCAGCCGGCGTCACGCCCGCCCGCCGCGACCAGCTCGACATCGAGCGTGATCCCGAGGACGTCTACGGATTGACTCCGGCAGCATTCGCCGACTTCGGACCGGCGGTCGGCGAGTCAGGACTCGTGTGGGGCGCGGCCAAGGCATACCTGCACCTGTCGCAACGGCGCGCCGCTGCGGAAGGCCATCAGCCGTGACCGTGATCGCGTGGGTGCCTGATCTCATGGATCGCAGTCGATTCCCGAACGGTGTGGAGTTCGTGCCCGACGTGGCGAGACTGGCGGACCCCTCCGACCTGGTCATCATCGACCTGGCCCGACTTCCGTCGCTCG
>JBBQLA010000144.1:0-6423 GCA_038327485.1 Acidimicrobiales bacterium | reverse complement strand
GGTCCAGGTCGGTACTCGAAGGTGCCGGTCTGCTGGTTCCACACCGACGTGCCCACCACGTCGGAGGGCAGCAGGTCGGGAGTGAACTGGATGCGCCCCACCACGCCTCCCACGGTGCGGGCGAGCGCCTTGGCCAGCGAGGTCTTGCCCACTCCGGGCACGTCCTCGACCAGGAGGTGGCCCTCGGCGACCAGGCAGCAGACGGCCAGCCGGATCACGTGATCCTTGCCCCGCACCACCTGGGCGATGTTGGCGCAAATGGTCTCGAACAGGTCGGCGAACGACTGCTCGCGTGCAGAATCGACGGCGGCCACGAAGGGCACGCTACCGTCCGCGGGTGCCTGGGCCGACGGAGACTGCTCCCCAACTCGACGAATCCACTGCGTCCGTTGCGCTCGCCGTCGACATCGGTGGCACCAAGCTCGCAGTCGGCCTGGTCGACCGCGCCGGCCAGCTGACCCAGCGGCATCACGCGCCGACGCCAGCGGACAACGGCGAGGCCATGTGGTCGACGTTGCGGGACCTGATCACGCTGGTGGACACCTCCGCTGTCGCGGTGGTCGGGGTGGGGAGTGGGGGGCCCATGACGGCGCACGGCGAGCTGTTGTCGCCGCTCAACATCTCTGGCTGGCGCGCGTTCCCGCTGCGGGCCCGGCTGGCCGAGGCGCTCGATCGGCCCACGTTCGTCGACAACGACGCCAAGGCATTGGCGCTGGCCGAAGGGTGGGTCGGCGCCGCGAAGGGCATCGACAACTACCTGGCCATGGTGGTGTCGACCGGTGTCGGGGGCGGCATCGTGCTCGACGGTCGGCTCCTCGACGGTGCCACGGGCAACGCCGGACACATCGGCCACGTCGTTGTGGAACCCGAGGGCCGAACCTGCGCGTGTGGGTCGCGTGGCTGCCTCGAGGCCGAAGTATCAGGGACCGCGATCGCCGCCATCACCGGCCGCCCTGCCGCGGAGGCGGACGTGGCCATGCGCCGTCGGGTCGGGACGTTGGTGGGTCGAGGAGTGGGATCGACCGTGAACCTCCTGGACCTCCGCCTCGTCACCGTGGCCGGATCGGTTGCCCTCGGCTACGGCGCGGACTTCTTCGACGCGGCGCAGGCCGAGATCGATCGGGTGGCGTGTCTCGACTTCTCACGAGGGGCCCGGATCGTGGCCGCCGGCTGCGGCGACGAGGGCCCGTTGATCGGCGCCGCTGCGGTGGGATTCCGGGGGCTCGAGAGGTTTCGAGGCGAAGCTACCCGGGAGTAACATCAGTGCCGTGGACCCCTCCTACCCCCCGTCCTCAGTAGCCTTTCGAGACCGAATCCGTGCGTTCTTGGCGGAGCACCTGCCGTCGGATTGGGCCGGACTCGGTGGTATCCCGACTGCTGAGGTCCTGCCGTTCCTCGAACAGTGGCGCAAGGTGCTGCACGCCAACCAACTGCTGGCACCGGCCTGGCCGGCGGAGTTCGGCGGTGGCGGTCTCGGCCACCTCGAGACGGTCATCATGTTCGAAGAGTTCGCCAAGGCGGGCGCGCCGACCGGCGGGCCCAATGACGTCTTCAACATCGGCATGATCGGCAACACGATCCTGCAGTGGGGGACCGACGAGCAGAAGTCCGACTTCATCCCCAAGCTGCTGTCCAACGAGCACATCTGGTGTCAGGGCTTCAGCGAGCCCGACTCCGGTTCCGACCTCGCCGGCCTCGCCTGCAAAGCCACCCTCGACGGTGACGAGTGGATCATCTCAGGGCAGAAGATCTGGACCACCTACGGCCACCTGGCCAACCACATCTTCCTGCTGGTCCGCTCCGACACCGATGCCCCTCGTCACAAGGGCATCACGTTCCTGTTGGTGCCCATGGATCAGCCGGGTGTGGAAGTTCGCCCCATCGAGATGATGTCGGGCGAGAGCGAGTTCAACGAGGTGTTCTTCACCGAGGCGCGTTGCCCAAAGGAGAACGTCCTCGGTGGGGTGAACAACGGATGGGCCGTCGCGATGACCCTGCTCGGCTACGAACGGGGCGAAGCCGCAGCAGTGTTGCCCGTTCGGTTCCGCGAGGAGTTCGACCGGCTCGTTCGCCTGGCCAGGCTGTACGGCAAGGACAGCGACCCGGTGATCCGCCAGCGGCTGGCCAGGTGCTACGAGCAGGTCGAGATGATGCGATTCCTCGGGATGCAGACGCTCACGGCCTTCTTGGCCGGTGGTCACCCCGGACCGGGCGCGTCGATCTTCAAGTTGTACTGGTCGGAGTACCACAAGGTCGTGACGGAGCTGGCGGTCGACATCCTCGGCGCCGCGGCGTTGACCCCGACCGGTCGCCACCCTTCGAGCTCGATCAGCGTCGATGACCCGGGAGCGCCCGACGATTCCGCATCGTGGGTCGGCACCATGTTCGGGGCCTGCGGCGGCACCATCGACGCCGGCACATCGCAGGTCCAGCGCAACATCATCGGCGAGCGCATCCTGGGACTGCCCAAGGAACCCTCGTGAGCGGGCTCTGAAACCCCGGTTCCTGCTCAGGGCGGCGCTCGCCGTGGTCATGCGCCCGACGCTGTGGAGCACCGCGGTGACGCAGATGTTGCGACTCGCGACGCCCGGCTGGTGGAGGCACACGCCGTTCCTGCCGCTCCCTTCCCCGGACTACCTGCGATTTCGTCTGGTCACGATGTACGGCGGCACCGGCGACGGCGAACCCGAGGTCGCCGATCTGATTGCGTACCTGCAGTGGTGTCGGGCCTGGTGAGTTGGCCCTGGTGAGATCCGAGTTCTCGGCCTTCCGGGTTCGACTTCCACTGGTGGCCCCGCACATCGCCGCGCACGGCACCGAGTCGGTGCGTGAGGTGATCCTGGTGCGGTGCGTCGACACCGATGTCGACGGAGCGGAGATCGAAGGGTGGGGGGAGTGCCCCACGTTGTCCTCGGCGGGGTATCTCTCCGAGACCACCGAGTTGGCCTGGCTCGCCCTGACCGCAGACGGCTCGATCTCGTCAATTGAGCGCGGCCCGATGGCTCGGGCTGCTGTTGCCGATGCCCGTCTCGACGCACGCTTGCGAGCTGAGGGCATCTCGCTCGCCCAGCACCTGGGAGCGGTGACCACCGCGGTGCAACGCACGATCGTGCTCAGCCTCGACGCCGAGGTGCCGCCCGCCGCCACGTCGATCAAGGTGAAGGTCAACCCCGCCACGATCGGGCGACTTCGCGATCTCCGCCAGGCGTGGCCCGACGTGTCCCTGGCCGCCGACGCCAACGGTTCGTTCGCTTCCCCGAACGAGGTGCCGGCGTGGATCGACGAGGTCGCGTTGACCTACTTCGAGCAGCCGCTGGGAGCGAGCGACCTCGCCGGCCACCACGAACTCCGCCGGCGGATGGCGACACGGGTTGCCCTCGACGAGTCGATTCTCGGCGAGGAGGATCTCGCTCGGGCGGTCGCGGCGGGAGCTCTCGACGTCGTCTCCCTCAAACCGGCCCGACTGGGCGGGCTCGATGTGGCGCGCCGATGTCTCGACGTGGCGATCGAAGCCCGTGTGGGCGCGTTCGTCGGTGGCATGTTGGAGACCGGGATCGGTCGGGCCGGGGCCCTCGCACTGGCCGCGTGTGCCGGTCTCACCGAACCGACCGACCTCGGACCCTCGGCGCAGTACTTCGCTCAGGACCTGTGCCAGCCGCTGGTGCTGGACGACGACGGAAGGGTCGTGGTGCCGTCCGACGTCGGCATCGGGCGCCATCCCGACCCTCTGCTGCTGGTCCGCCACGTCGTGGACTTCGCTCTCGTCAATTGGTGAACGGGGCCGGCTACAGCGGCGAAATGTCCACTGGGGGGTCGGGCAACGTACCGGTGGACAGTCCGGCCACCACATCGGGAAGGAACTCGCGGAGTCGAGGTGGAACGGTCGGGGCGTCGTCGGCCAGCAGGTCGGAAACGGCCCACCACCGAAAGCCGGTGAATGCCATGGCCTCGAACGCCTCGAGTCGCGTCTCGCCCTCGGCCGAGCCGTCTGAGGCGGCTACATAGATGCGTTCGGCCTGATCGAAGTCCCATCCGGCGAAGGTGAACTGTGCCCGTTGCACCCACACGCACGGACCCATCTCGGCATGCGTGACGCCGACCTCCTCGGCCAGCTCCCGAAGGCAGGCGTGCTCGGGGGTCTCGCCGTGATCGATGCCGCCCCCGGGCAGCTCCCACCAGGCCGGCTTCGAGGCGTCGGCCGGGTCGACCGAGCGGATCAGCAGCACGCGGCCCTCTGGGTCGAAGCAGATCACCCTGGCGGCTTGGCGTCGGAGCACGAATCCCATGTCGACGGGCAAACTAGTTCGATGGTCGCAGCCGAATCAGCAGAGGTCGGGTGGGCGGTCGTCGACCACCACGGCTCGGCCGCCGAGCTGCATCAACTGGAGCTACCAGTCGGCGCTGGGATCGTGCACCACCTCATGGTCGGCCACCCCGCACTGGTGTTGGGCTCGACCCAGGCTTCGGACCTGATCGACGCCGAGTCCGCGGCGAGAGCTGGCTACGAGGTGGCCAAGCGTCGATCCGGGGGAGGGGTGGTGTCGCTGCGGGAGGGTGACACGGCCTGGGTCGATGTGGTGATCCCGCCCACCGATCCCCGATGGGACGACGATGTGAGCCGCTCGCCGTTGTGGTTGGGCGACGCCTGGGTGCGGGCGATGGCAACGCTGGGTGTGACCGACGGGGTCACGGTGCACCGGTCGGTCGAGCGCCGCGACGACGGGCGGGTCGTCTGCTTCGCCGGTGTCGGTCCGGGTGAGGTGTCGGTCGGCGGAGCGAAGCTGGTGGGTATCAGCCAACGACGGGGCCGTTGGGGTGCCCGCTTCCAGATGGTGGTGAACCTGCGGTGGGCGCCCGACGAGTGGTTGTGGTGCGTGCGCGATCTTCCCGATTGCACCGAGCGGGCAGCCCTGGCCGCAGTCAGTTTGGGCACAGCTACCACTTTGGGCTTGGTTCCCTCGGTCGACCACGTCGTCGCTGCGTTTGCCCACGCTCTGTAGGTCCCGCGCCACCCGAGGCGGTCACCCAGACCGTTCCACCACCGAGAGCGCTGATGTGACCACGAGGGGTACACTCGTTCGAATGTGGCGTCTGTCACTGAATAGTCGTGCATTTCGTGCCTATTCAGCTGAATTTCAGGCATGAAATTCAACGTAATGGTGCGGACGGTGGCGCGAAGTGGGTCTATCGTGCCTCGCAGTGGCGCGAAGTGGGGAGACCGGTGGGCAGCAGCCCAATGATGAGGGGAATCACCCCGCGCCGAGCTTCGCTCGCCTCATCTCGAACTCGCAGCTGAGCTTCGACGCCAAGAACCGCTTGGTCCTGCCCGCCATCCACCGCCCCCGCTACAAGGCTGGGGTGGTGTGCGCTCCCCACCGGGACCACCTGGCCATCCATGAACCGGCTGAATGGGAGCTGCTGAAGTCGGAGCTCGACGTGGCCCGCCGTGATGGGCGCATCGATGTCGACGTGTTCGACTGGCTGACCGTTCGCTCGGTCGAAGCTGTGCCGGACAACGCTGGTCGGATCCTGATCCCTCGCACGCTGCGAGCCGAGGTGGGCCTGCTGGATGATGATGTCGTCGTCGCTGGTCACGGCAACTACCTCGGCGTGCACCGCGGCGACTACATCACCGCGGCGGACCCGAGTCTGCGCGACGCCGCCACCGCCGCCCTCAGAAGCCTCGGACTGTGAGTGGTCATGACGAGCCCAGCGGCGATGCTCCAACGTTCGACCACCTGCCGGTACTCCGGGATCGCGTGGTGGAGTTGTTCGCGCCCGTGCCCGACGGTTGGGTCGTCGACGCAACACTGGGCGGTGCCGGGCACTCACGGGCCATCCTCGACGCCCACCCCGGTCTCGGGATCATCGGTATCGACCAGGACGACACCGCCATCGACGCCGCCACGGTCGCGCTCGACGGCTACGGCAGTCGTGTCCTCATCCGTCATGTGCGGTTCGATCACCTCGCCGAGGTGCTCGCAGATCTCAACGTCAAGGAGGTGAGTGGAGTGTTGTTCGACCTCGGAGTCAGTTCACCCCAGCTCGATCGCGGAGAACGCGGATTCAGCTTTCGCAACGATGGGCCGCTGGACATGCGAATGGATCGGCGATCGGCCACCAGTGCGGACGACATCGTCAACCACTACAGCGCTCAGCGCCTGGCCGAGACGCTCGATCGTTACGGCGACGAACGCTTCGCTCGCCGCATCGCCACCGCCATCGTGGACGCACGGCCCATCTCCAGCACCGCCGAGTTGGCCGAAGTGGTGGCCACGGCCATCCCGGCGCCGGCGCGGCGCAAGAGCACGGGCCATCCGGCGCGTCGCACGTTCCAAGCCAGTCGCATCGAAGTGAACGACGAGCTCTCGGTGCTGGCCACCGCCATCGATCAGGCCATCGATGCCTTGACCCCGGGTGGGC
>JBBQLA010000143.1:0-6473 GCA_038327485.1 Acidimicrobiales bacterium | reverse complement strand
GCTGGATTTCGCAGGGATCCACGACGGTTGTCTGCCATTCGAGGCGTCGCGCAACCTGGCCGGGGCGCAGCACCTGACCATCGTGAACCCGCAGTGGCCGTCGGTCTTCGGTGACGTCGCGCTCGATCCGGTGACACGCACCGGTCCCGTCACGGCGAACGGGCCACAACGTTCGACCCGCGTACTGATCGAGACGGCGGGGGCGCATCGTGCCGCCTTCGGGAACAGTGCGCTGGCCGGAGCTTTCATCGAGCAGGTGGTTCGGGGCGAGACTCCGGTCGTTCCGGCCGGGCCCTACGACGACGGACCCGCCGACTCGTGTGCGCCCCGCTACGGGGAGGTCGGTAACAACAGCTGACCGGGTAGGTTTCGCGAGATCACCACGATTCCTGCTCCGCTCCTCGCGTCACGGTCGACCGACGAGTACGACGCGTTGGCGAGGTCCTCGTCGGAACGGAGGGTGGCGGCTCGACTCGCTGGTTGGAGCGCGGGTGATCTGGCGTCGCGGCGGGGAACGGCGGCCACGTTGCGGGCGCTGGATTCCGAAGCCGGCGGCGGGTTCTACGAGGTGCCGGCCGAGGCCGAGATCAACGACGATGCGGCGAACGCGATCTTCGCCGGTACCGCTCCGGTCATCGACGTGCAGACCCACCTGGTCAGACCGAGCCGCCTGTCGACCTCCGGCGCAAAGGCGCTGCTCGGCTTTCTCCGCATGGTCGAGCCCGAACGGTGGTCCGAGCCCATCGACGACGATTTGCTGGCCGCGCCGGCGTGGGCGTCGACCGTGTTCGGTGGAAGCGAAACCGCCTTGGCGCTGCTCACCTCCCCGCCGGGATTGCAGGGCGACGGGGTGATCGACAACTCCGACATCGCTGCGGCGCGTGAGCTGATCGACCGCTACGCCGGGACGCGACGGCTGCTCACCCACGCCATTGTCCATCCCAATCTGGCGCCGGGCGTCGTGAATCACGATGAGCTGGATCGGATGAGCGACTGGTCGTCCGCGCTGCGGCCCGCTGGATGGAAGGTGTACACGTTGTGGGAACCGCCGTCGCCGCGAACGACAGCGAGCTCGCCGGGATGGTTCCTCGATGACGAGGTCGGCGACGCCTTCCTCGAGCGGGTCGAGGCGGTCGGCCCGCGTATCGTCTGCAGCCACAAAGGCCTGGCTGGCCCGATCACCAGTGGTACGCCACCCACGGCGTCGCCGCGTGACGTTGGACCGGCGGCGGCAGCCCACCCGCGCATCCAGTTCGTCGTCTATCACTCGGGCTACGACCTCGATCCTCACGGCGAGGAAGGGGCACACGAGGGCGATCAGCACCGTGGTGTGAGTCGACTCGTGACCAGCTTGTCGTCGGCGGGAATCGGCCCCGGCTCGAACGTGTGGGCTGAGTTGGGTTCGACCTGGTTCCTCATGTTGCGTCGGCCGCGCGAGGCGGCGCACGTGATCGGCAAGCTCCTCGCTGCGGTGGGCCCCGACCGGATCCTGTGGGGCACGGACTCTGTCTGGTACGGCCCGCCGCAGCCGCTCATCGACGCCTTCCGGGTCTTCCGCATTCCGGAGTGGATGCAGGAACAGTACGGCTATCCGGCACTCACGCCGGACCTCATCGACGCCATTCTCGGGCGCAACGCAGTCGCGCTCTATGGCGTGGAGCCGGTGGCGCGGAACCCCGACGAGTTGGACTGGATCAACGGGTGTCGCGCGGAACTACGGGTTCGGCTCGCCTGAGTCGCGGCCGTTGAGCCAGGGCCGGCGTCCGAAGCGATCGAGGTGTGTGACCTCGCCCACCGGTCGTCGACGGGTCGGGCCGTAGCGGCCACGCGGCCAACCCATCGGCACCATGCAGATCGGAGTGACGGTCTCGGGAAGTTCGAGCACCCGGCGAGCGTGGCTGGTGGACCAGAGCGGCAACGTGATCAACGATGCACCGAGCCCGAAACTCCGAGCGGCCAGCAGGAGGTTCTGCACGCTCGGAAAGATGGAGCCGTAGAACGAGGCGACCTGGATGGGTGGGTCCGCGGCCGTGGGTGCGGTGTCGCCCCCGGAGCCGGGCCCCAGGCACGCCACCACGATCACGGGAATCTCCTCGAAGTGTTCGACCTGCCAATCGACCGCTGCGGTCACCGCCGCGTCGACCGCAGATCCGCGGCCGGGGTAGGCGGTCCACGCCTCTCGGTACCGCTCGCCGAAGGCCGCCTTGGTGGCCAGATCCTTCACGATGACGAACTCCCAGTTCTGCCCGTTCGATCCCGTCGGGGCTCGCAGGGCCAGCTCGATGCATCGCAGGACGATGTCGTCGTCGACGGGATCGGGGAGCACCCGGCGAACGGCGCGCTGCGTCTCCATCGCCTCGTCGAGCGGCATCGCGGCGCGACCGCGCACCGCAGAGTAGGAACGGTCGCCTTCGGGAGCCCGTTCGTTCGTCGTCATGGCTCATTCCGCGTCATGGTCGCTCCGTGGGGTCGGTCCAACGAGTGAGAGTCGAATCGATTCTCGACGACTCCGCCGCCAGTCGAAAATACTTCTAGTAGTGGATCGAATATGCTGTCCGAGGTGTCAGCGACTCATGAAGATCTGGGCGGGGACCCGCCCTGCTGGGAAGGCCTCATCGAGGACTACCGAGATCGGCGGTCCGACCGACTCGCGGACATCGAGACGCGAACCGACGTCCACGATCTGGTGGTGGCGTTCTACCGGGAGGTGGTCTTCGATGAGCTCCTCGAGCCCCTGTTCGGTGACGTGGCCGAGGTGGACTGGGCTGAGCACATTCCGAAGCTGATCGACTACTGGTGCTGGATTCTTCTCGGTACACCGGGCCACGCCTCGGCGATGTTCGGTGCTCACCGCCACCTCCACGGGCTCTCCGCGATCGGCGCACGTCACTGTGATCGGTGGTTCTACCTGTGGTGTCGCACGATCGATGAAGGTTGGGAAGGACCGCGAGCAACCCGATCCAAGGAGCACGCCCAGGCGATCATGGAGGCGCTGGCAAAGCGGGTCTTCGGCTTCAGGTGGCGACCCGGCGACGACGTCGGCAGCGGATCGGGGCTCCTCTACTCGATCGAACGGGAAATCCCCAGGTGCCCGGAGCACGATTAAATCATTGATACACTAGAAATATGACGACAGCTCCGACGGTCGAGTCATCTGAACAGACGAGCGCACGGATGGACGAGCCACCTGGCATCGGCCGAGCGGTTGCCATCGGGGCATTGGTCGGGATGGTGCTGTTCTTCGTTGGGATCGGGGGCGCCATGCTGGCACTCGGACTCACAGGTCCTGCCGCCCTCGGCATCGGACTGTTCGAGGCGGGCTTCGGCGGACTGGGATTCGGCGCCATGACCGGCGGGGTCATCTACATCTCCCGTCATGAGGGTGAGAGTTGAGCGGTCACCGGTATCAGATTCGGGCGACCCCGCCGGCCCCTTGAGCTGGCAGGATGTGCCCATGGAGACGTTGGTCGGAGCGATCGCTCGGTTCCGAGCCGATGGGTTTGCGGTCGACTTCTCGGCGACAGCCGACGGCCAGCTGACCTGCAGCCACTGCGGCCTTCAGGACCCGGAGTCGATGACCGTTCACGCCATCGTGCGCTTCGAGGGTGACTCCAATCCCGACGACGAGTCGATCCTGGTGGCACTCGAGTCCGACGGTGGGTGTCGCGGCTTGTTCACAGCCGCGTTCGGCCTGGACATTCCGATGGAGAGCGCCGAGGTCCTGCACCATCTCCTCGGGCGACCGACGAGCGAAGGTCCTGCCTGACCTGTCTGGGCGGGCCTGGCCCAGGTTTGGGCCGTTCGAGCATAATTCGTGAATGCAACTCAATTCAGCCGCTCGCCGCGTCCCCGTTGTCCTCGCCGTCGTCGGTCTCTCGTTCGGTTTGGCCTCGTGCAGCTCGGTCATCGATGAGACCAAGGTCGAGAGCTCCATCAAGAGCGGCGCGGCCGCACAACTGAAGATCAAGGTCGATTCGGTTGATTGCCCCTCGAACATCGAGGCCAAGAAGGGCAACACGTTCACGTGCACGATCAAGGCCGAGGGTGACAGCGCCAAGATCAAGGTCACGCAGCAGGACGACCAGGGCAGCGTTCGCTGGGAGCTCGTCAAGGGCTGACGTCACGTTCGTCGATCGCTGCTGTCCTGCTGAGGAGCGATGACCAACAGTTGGCTCGGTGACTTCTCGACAACAAAGTTTCCAGCTCCGTCGAAGATCTCGCCGTCGGTCGCCAGGTTGCTGGTCGACTCGTCGGTGTCAACGGTGATCGACGTAGCGGTCCACCGCTGGTACACCCGTGACTTGGCCAATCGGCCGAGCAGGACGGCGGCGACGAGTCGCGTGCGGGCCCACGGGTGGGTGCCGTCGACGATCCTGACGTCGAACGTTCCGTCGTCGAGTCGACTTCTCGTAGCGGGCGCGAAGCCCGGCGGGTCGTATGCGCAGTTGCCGAAGAAGATCATCCACACCTTGCGGGAGGTGCCGTCGATCACTGCGCTCGTGGGCTTGCCCTCACGCAGGGTCATCACCAGCGCTACGACGACGGCCGGCCACTTTCCGAGTCGGCGCTCGTGCCGCTCGCGGGCCTTGACGAATTCGGAGTAGGTGCCGAAACTGGCCGTGTTGAGGAACAGGTGGCCGTCGATGAGGCCAACGTCGATCTGAACGACATCACCGGTTCGGATCGCCGCGATGGCATCGTCGGTGGTGTCGATGCCGAGGTCTCGGGCGAAGTGGTTCAGGGTGCCCCCCGGAACCACAGCGAGCGGGCGACCGTGCGCCAGAGCTGCTGACGCACCGGCGTTGATGGTGCCGTCACCGCCCATCACACCGAGCACTCGAGAGCGCTGGGCTGCCTCTTCGAGCACCGCTTCCAAGTCATCGTCTGGCCCGAGCTGAACGATCTCGGCCGCAGGGAGCGCGTCGCTGATGGCAGCCAACGCGTCGTCGGCCGATCCGGGGCCCGAGGATGGGTTGACCACGATGGTCAGGCCGTCTCCGTCCACAGATGGCAGCACGTCCACGACGTCTCGAACGACGACTGCGGCCGCCAGCTCATGGGCGACTCGCGGCCAGATCTTCAACGACATCAATGCCGAGGCGCCGCCGATGAGCGCACCTCGGCCCATCGACGCCTGCGTGGGTCGACCGCCGGCGCCCACCGATGCTGCGCCCACGGCGAGCACGGGTGCCACGGCCAACGGGAGCTCGGCCGCCGCGGCGATGGCCAGGGCGGTGCTGAATGCGACGCGGATCGTGGTGGTCGAATCAGGGTCATCGGGCCACACCGATCGCACGAGCCGTTCGGTCGCCGCAGCGATCAGCACTGAGATCGCGCCTCGAAGCGCGGCGCGGCGAACTGGTCGGGTGAACACGGGTCGAGGGTAACGCCTGACTGGGTGGAAATTGTGACCTCTGGCCCTGACGGTGCGCGATCTCGACGCGCAAAATGAGTGCGTGGAACCAGTGAGAGGCAGATCAACGAACCACCACTGGTTCGGGCCACCACAGGCGAGCGCGCTCGATCAGCACGGCCTCGGCGTGCTCGATGAGACGACCTGCCTCGGCCTGCTGAGTGACGAACGCATCGGTCGCGTCGGGTTCAGCGCGCACGCCCTACCAGTGATCTTTCCGGTCAACTTCGTCCTCGACGATCGTTCGATCCTCTTCAGCTCTGAGACCGGCGAGAAGCTCCGCGCCGCGGAGAAGGGCTCGGTGGCGTGCTTCGAGGTCGACTGGTTCGATCCGTTGTCGCACGACGGATGGAGTGTGTTGGCCGTCGGTCGACTGGGAACAGTCGACGAGACCCGGGCGACCACGTTGCTCCACGACCATCCGTTGGCGCACTGGGCAATCGGCGCAGATCGCCGACTGGTCGAGCTGCCGATCGAGGTGTTGTCGGGCCGGCGCATCAGGAACTTTTGACCGGCGAATTCGGGACTTTGGTCACAATCTATCGGGACGGAGGACTCTCCCGATGCAGCTGACTCGTGGTGCATCTTGGGACGTCAGAGTCCACGAGCGCGAGGAAACCCATGTCGGCGATGAAATCCACCCAACGGAACTTCGGTTTCGCCTCTCTCAGTGTCGGAGTGGTTCTGCTCTACCTGCTTGGCGTCGGGATCATCGTGGTCACCGTGGTGGCGGTGGGCGGGGACAAGACCGCATCGGCGACAGCGCCCGTCTCGACGACCGCCACGATCAACCTGTCGGAGTTCAAGATCAGCGGCACGCTGTCGGCGCCCGCCGGCAAGGTCGTGCTCCTGGTGAAGAACACCGGGTCGGTCGATCACAACCTCACCATCGGGGACGGCAAGATCGCGACCCGCATGCTCGGAGCCGGGACCGAACAGAGCATCAGCCTCGGCAACCTCACGGCCGGCACGAAGCTCGAGATCTTCTGCTCGGTGCCCGGGCACAAGGAGGCCGGCATGTCCGCCACGTTCACCGTGACGGCGGCCTCGTCCCCGGCAG
>JBBQLA010000142.1:0-6488 GCA_038327485.1 Acidimicrobiales bacterium | reverse complement strand
GGGGCACCAGGCGGGCCAGATGGGTCGCTGCGCCGAGCGCGCCCTGGTTGACCTCGGGCAGACCGAACCTGGTACCGGTCGCGGCCACGACGATGTCCGCGCTCCCCACCAGCCCGATGCCACCGCCGAGACAGAAGTCGTGCACCGCCGCGATCACCGGTACCTCGCACCCGTACACCGCGGCGAACGCCGCGTAGCACCCCTTGTTCGCGCCGAACAGCGCGTCGAATCCCACGGTGTTCTGCATTTCCTTGATGTCGACTCCGGAGTTGAAGCCTTTGCCCTCGGCCCGGAGCACCACCGCGCCCACTGACTGATCCCGCCCGGCCGCGGTGACCAGATCGGCCAACTCGAACCACCCGGCCACCGTCAATGCGTTCACGGGTGGGTTGGCCATGACGATCTCGGCGATGCCGTCGTCGATGCTCATCTCGATGCTCATGTCGGTACGGTATCGACCCGTGACCGACCCGAGCGATGTGCAGAGAGTGGTACTGGTGAGCGGTCCCAGCGGCGACATGCTCCGGGCCGTGGTTCAGGCGTTCGAAGACACCGGCGACGTGGTCGTCACCAGCGAGGAGTCGGAGGCAGGTCCGGTCGACGCAGTGATCTCTGCGATCATCGACGACCACGGCCGGCTCGACGTGGTGGTCACGCTCTCCTCCGACGCCCAGCCGCCTGATGCGGAGGCCGCTGTAAAAGCTGCGTTGCTGGCGCCGGTGATCGTGGCCACGAGAGCCAACCTCGAGATGCGCCGCGCAGGCGCCGGCGTGATCCTGCACGTGATCGCCGCCCGCCGCAGCGGCGAGACAGCGGCGCAGAGCGCGGCTCGGGCAGGACTGCTGTCGTTCACCCAGTCGCTGGCGATCGAGTGGGCGCCGGCGGTGCGAGTCGCCGCCGTGGTGCACGACACCGAGGCGTCTCGTGCCGCTGACACCATCCCGTTGGGCCGTGTGGGCACCTCGACCGACGTGGCCCAGGCATGTGTGTGGCTGGCTTCCGGCGCAGCGTCGTTCCTGTCGGGCACGGCGCTGACACTCAACGGTGGCGGCCAACTGCCGGCCGCACTCGACGCACCCAGCTGAGCCTCGATGACGTGTCGGGTGCCAGCCATCCGCGTTCGGCACGAAGCAGTTCCATAGCCTCGACCCGTGCGTCGCATTCTTCTGTTCGCACTCGCCCCGGCGGCGCTGCTGCTGGGCAACTGGGTGCTGTCGTCGTGGAACACCGCCGACGCCACCGTGAAGATCGAAGCTGATCATCCGTCGCAGCTGCGCTCGGTCATCATGACCAAGGTCGAGAACTTCGGCGGTCGTCGCACCGACGAGCACACCAGCTTCTCGGCCGACAGCGAGGCCGACCTTCATTTCGTGGTCCCCACAGCGCGCCTCGAGGAGATCCTGGCCGGCCTCGAACAGGTCGGCGGCACGGTGGTCGATCAGGACATCAGCTACAACGACTCGGCCAGCGCCGCGTCGAGCGTCGCCTCCGGGGTGGATGGCGTGCAGGCCTGCCTCGGGAAGGTTTCGGGTGCGCTCGCATCGTCGGAAGGCGTCAGCCCCCAGCAATCTCTGTCGGACTGCCAACGCAACCTGCGGTCGGTCTCGGATCAGCTGTCGAAAGTCGACCCGAACATCGCCGAGACCGAACTGGCGGTGGAGGTGAGTCAGCCTTCAACGATCGGGTGGTCCGGGCTGTTGATCGTGGCGGCGCTCCTCATCATCCTGAGCGCGGTCGCCGTGCTGGTGTTCCGGGCGGGGCAGGGTGAGACCACTCGCGCCTAATCTGACGGGGTGTCAGAAACAGTGTCGCCCGCAACCGGGTCGTCAGAAAAGGTCCGAAGCCGAGTTCCGGCGATCGACGGCTGGTTCACCGTCGACGCAGAACCGCATTTGATCGGGACCAGGTGTGTCGACAGCGGCACCTACTTCTTCCCACCCGAGACCACCATGTCGCGAGCACCGGGGTTCTCCGACTCGGAGCTCGTCGAGACTCCGCTCAGCCGTACCGGCACCCTGTGGAGCTACACGAACGCCGGCTACACACCTCCTGAGCCCTATGTGCCCCAGACCGACCCGTTCATGCCGTTCTGCATCGCCGCAGTGAAGCTCGAGCTCGAGCAGATGGTGGTGCTGGGTCAGTGCCCCGACGGCGTGACGGGCGACGACCTCGAGGTCGGCATGGCCATGGAACGGGTCATCGACACCCTCGACACGACCGACGACGAAGAACTGCTCATCTGGAAGTGGCGACCGGTCGGCTGGGCCGCCGCGAGCGCCCCGACGAGCGCCGGAGCTGCATCATGAAGCGTCCTGACGATGTCGCAATCATCGGCGCCGGCATGCACCCGTGGGGCAAGTGGGGTCGCAACTTCGTGACCTACGGCGTGGCCGCCATCAAGGATGCCATCGCTGACGCCGGCATCGATTACCGCGACGTGCAGTTCGTGGCCGGCGCCGACACCATGCGCAATGGCTACCCCGGCTACGTGGCCGGAGCGACGTTCGCCCAAGCCATGGGCTGGACGGGCATCCCGGTGACCTCCGCCTACGGTGCGTGCGCGTCAGGCGCCATGGCCATCGAGGCCGCCCGACAGCGCATCCTCGCCGGATTGTGTGACGTGGCGCTGGTGGTCGGAGCCGACACCACTCCCAAGGGTTTCCTCAAGCCCAACAAGGGTGAGCGAGGCGACGATCCGGACTGGCTGCGCTTGCTCCTCCTCGGCGCCACCAACCCGACCTATTTCGCCCTGTATGCACGCCGGCGCATGGACCTGTTCGGTGCCACCGAGGAGGACTTCACCGCAGTCAAGGTGAAGAACGCCCGCCACGGTCTCGACAACCCCTACGCCCGCTACCGCAAGGCCTTCTCGGCGGATGAGGTCATGGCGTCGCCGATGGTCGCCGACCCGCTGCGACTCATGCACATCTGCGCCACCTCCGACGGTGGCGCCGCGCTGATCGTGGCGTCGATGGAGTGGGCCCGAGCCCACGGTCACGCGGACCCGGTCCGCATCAAGGCAGTCAGCACCGTGACGCCCACCTTCCCCAACACCGTGATCGAGATGCCCCACTTCGCGTCGGACTCGTCGGCCGGTCTGGCTGAACCCGAACGCACCTTCAAGGCGTCGATCGCGCAAGCGTGTTACGACCAGTCCGGCATCGGTCCCGACGAAGTGAACGTGGCCGAGGTGTACGACCTGTCTTCCGCTCTCGAGCTCGACTGGTACGAGGACATCGGCCTGTGCGGTGCGGGCGAGGCCGAGAAGTTGCTGCGCGACGGCGCCACGACCATCGGTGGCCGGGTCCCGGTCAACCCGTCGGGCGGACTGGCCTGCTTCGGCGAAGCAGTGCCGGCGCAGGCCATCGCCCAGGTGTGCGAACTCACCTGGCAGCTCCGGGGCGAGGCCACTGGGCGCCAGGTCGACGGGGCCTCGGTCGGCATCTCGGCCAATCAGGGCCTCTTCGGCCACGGATCCAGCGTGCTGCTGTCGAAGTAGCACCGACTTCGACCGAGAGGTGGCCATGACCCGCCGCATCGCCGATCGGGCCGACATCTCACCGTTCCACGTCATGGAGGTGGTTCGCGCCGCCCGCGAACGAGCCGAGGCCGGCGGCGATGTGCTGCATCTCGAGGTCGGCCAACCGTCGACAGGTGCGCCAACTCCTGCGATCGCGGCGGCCCGGGCCGCGCTCGACCGACCGGAGTTGTTGACCTACACCGACGCGTTGGGCCTTCCGGTGCTCCGGGCCCGCATCGCCCGCCACCACCTCGATCGCTCCGGCGTCGAGATCGACCCGGACCGTATCGCCATCACCCATGGTGCTTCGATGGCCTGCGTGCTTGCCTTCCTCGCCACGTTCGACGTGGGCGATCGCGTGGCGGTGTGCGAGCCGGGCTACCCCTGCTATCGGCAGATGTTGCTGGCGCTGGGGTGCGAGGTGGTGCCGGTTCCCATCGGCGCGGCGACTCGCTTCCAACCGACCCCGGAGCTGCTCGACGCGGTCGGACCGCTCGACGGACTGGTCGTGGCCAGCCCGTCCAATCCCACCGGCTCCCAGCTGACGACCGACGAACTCGAGGCGCTCGCAACCTGGTGTGCCAATCACGATGTGCGTCTGATCGCGGACGAGATCTACCACGGCATCAGCTACAGCGAGGCCGCGCCCAGTGCGATCACCCACGACGACGTGCGGCCGATCGTGATCAACAGCTTCTCGAAGTACTTCTCGATGACCGGCTGGCGCTTGGGGTGGATGGTGCTGCCGACCGAGCTGGTGCGTCCGGTCGAACTCCTGGCGCAGAATCTGGTCATCTCAGCGTCGACGTTGTCGCAGATCGCCGCAGTCGCCGCGTTCGACGGCACCGCCGAGCTCGATGCCCATGTGCGGCGTTACGACACCAACCGCGAGTTGCTGCTCGGCGGCCTGGTCGACCTGGGCTGCTCGACGATCGCGCCACCCGACGGCGCGTTCTACCTGTACGCAGACGTGAGTCACCTCACCGACGACAGCCAACAGTTGTGCCGGCAGTGGTTGGATCAGCTCGGCGTCGCTGCAACACCCGGCATCGACTTCGATCCAGTTCGAGGTCACCAGAACGTTCGGTTCAGCTACGCCGGCGAGACCGCGGCGATCGCCGACGCAGTGCGTCGACTCAAGACCTGGCGACGCTGACGTCGTCTCGCTCGACAATCGCGTCGACGTGAGCGAAGTCGTTGTCCGACAGGTCGATCGTGTGTGGCTCGACGGTCACCAGCACGTTGCGGGCCCGATGGCTCTGGTAACCCGGCAACGCGTGGAGCGGGGTGGTGTCGGCCACCAACGTCACGGCATCGATGACGGCGTCGACGTCGATTGGGTCGGCGCCCCATCCAACCACGAGGTCCAACAACAGTTGGCGGCTGAGCTGCGACGAACTGATCAGCTCGGCGACGTAGGGCACGTTGTCGATGAGCGCCAAACCGTTGAGAGTGAGCGCGAGGGTGATCGACCGGTCCTCGCTGGCATCTGGATCGACGATGGCGCCGGCCCGAGCCGCGCTGTCGAGGACCTGGTAGGAGCAACGGAGAAGAGCGGCTGCCGCCGGGATCAGCCGAGACAAGTCGGCGTCGTCGAAGATCTCGGTGCGCTCGGCGAGCTGCATCTGTTGGAGTCGGAACTCCTCGGGGTAGGCCGAACGCAGCTGCGAGAAGTACTCGCCGAACGCCAGGATCGCCGCCAGCGCCAGCCGCGATTCGGACAACCCAGCTTCAGTCAAGTCAGCGGACCAGGTGTCGCGGGCTTCGGTCCAGGCACCGACGATGGTCTCGATGGCGTAGATCTGCAGCTCGCTCATCAGCGCACCCTTGGCGGGGAAGTAGCCGTAGATCGTGCCCACCGCAGCGCCGACCTCACGGGCGATGGCGCCCATCGTGAGGCCATCGAAGCCATCACGCATGACGATCACGACGGCTGCGTCGAGATACCGCCGTCGCTTCTCCTGCCTGAGTTGTTGCCGCATGTTTACCCACCGTTGCCGCGTAGCGATCTCACCCTACGCGGCGCCATGCCCACTTTCGGGGCTTTCGGCCCGCTCGGCTGCACAGATGGTTGGGCCTACAGTTCGCCGGATGTCCACCCCCGTCTTCATCGAGGTCACGGACACCATTCATGCGACCTTCATCACGGGCTTCCAACGCCACACTCGCGAGCTGATCCGCCGACTTCCGAACCGTGAGGGACAGGGCCCGTTTCACGTCGTGCCGATCGTGTGGTGCGTCGGTTGCGATTCGTTCCGCCTTCTCGACCGTCACGAGACCGAGCTGCTCGACACCCCTCCGCCCACCTCGATTCCCACTCGCAGCCGACTGTCGCGACTGGGCGACCGCCTCCCGGGACCTCTCGGCGGGTGGGCGCAGCGAGCCGTCCACATCCCAGCGGTCCGACGCCGACGCGACGCACTGGAGCGGCGACGGGGCCGGAGCACCCACCCCGCCGAACATGCCGCGCTCCGCATCGAAGAATGGCCCGTCGGCTCGTGGCTGTTCGACCTGGAGGCGGTGTGGCACAACTCGGCCACCCGCGACCGACTTCTCCCCGATCTGCGAGCGAGGGGAGTGAAGACCAGCGCACTGATTGCCGACGTGATGCCCGAGCAGTTCCCGCAATGGTTCTCACAGATCACCGTCGATGTGTTCCACCGATTCATCACTGCGCACCTCGGCTCGAGCGACCACTTCGTGTGCATCAGTGAGTCCACCAAACGCGACCTCATCCAACTGGCGCGGCAGAGCGGACGAACCCGTCCACTCGACGCAGTCGTGATGCCCTTGGGCGCTGACTTCGCCGACAGCGCTTCAGCCGACCTCCCCGACGAGTTGATCGGACGGCAGTTCCTGCTGTGCGTGGGCACGTTGGAGCCACGCAAGAATCAGAAGCTGGCGATCGACGCGCTCGAGCGACTCGACACTCATCCCGAACTGGCACTGGTACTCGTCGGACGAGTGG
>JBBQLA010000141.1:0-6507 GCA_038327485.1 Acidimicrobiales bacterium | reverse complement strand
CTCAAGGACATGTTCATCGTGGGCGGGTTCAACGTGTATCCCGCCGAGGTCGAGTCGCTTCTGCTGCGGCACCCCGACATCGCGCAGGTGGCCGTGATCGGCGAACCCGACGAACGAATGGGCGAAGTCGGCCACGCTTTCCTGGTTCCCACCACCGGCGCCACGCTCGATCCCGACGAACTGCGCACCTGGGCTCGCGGCCAGATGGCCAACTTCAAGGTCCCGTCGGTGTTCACCTCGGTCGACGCGTTGCCCATGAACGCTTCGGGCAAGGTCCTCAAGTTCGAACTTCGCGATCGGGTCGGTCCAACCGGACCCGACGCCCAGCCAGGAGCATCTGTATGAAGTTCTTCAACGCGCTCATCGGGGCCACACCGCGTGACCTCACGACCATCGCGGTGGCGTGCGAGGCCGCCGGCTTCGACGGGGTCGCGTTGAGCGATCACGTCGTCTACCCGGAGGACCTGAAGTCGGAGTATCCGTACACGCCTGACGGCAAGCCGATGTTCTCGCCCGACACCGACTGGCCGGACCCGTGGGTGTTGGTCGGGGCGCTGGGTGCGGTCACCACGACGCTCGAGTTCGTCACCAACGTGTATGTGCTGCCGCTGCGCAACCCGTTCGTCACCGCCAAAGCGGTCGGCACCGCCGCGTATCTCACCGACAACCGGGTCCGACTCGGCATCGGAGCCGGCTGGATGCGCGAGGAATTCGAGCTGATGGGCCAGCCGTTCGAGCAGCGCGGCGCCCGCCTCGACGAGACGATCGACATCCTGCGGGCGCTGTGGGGCGGCGGGATGGTCGAGTTCCACGGGAAGCACTTCGACTTCGACCGGGTGGAGATGCGCCCGGCGCCCACCGAGCCCATCCCGATCTACGTCGGCGGCCATTCCAAGGTGGCATTGCGACGGGCCGCCCGCAACGACGGATGGGTCGGCGTGAACTACGGGCTCGACGAGCTCGAGACCTACTGCATCGAGTTGCAGAGGATCCGAGAGGAGCTGGGCACCGCCGATCGTCCCTACGAGATCGTGGCGTCGCCGTTGGCGGTCCCCGACGCCGAGACGGTGGTGCGGCTCGAGGACATGGGAGTCACCACGTTGTTGACCTCGGCATGGATGGCCGCCGGGCACCTCGAGGTGTCGAGGGATCAGGCAGTGGATCTCATCGGGACATATGGCGAGAAGTACATCGCCCCGCTACGGGGCTGACGACAGGTGACCGACGAGGACACGTTCGACGACGAGCTGCGCGCGGTCGACGGTCGTGTGCCCGGCCGCCGCGGGCTCGCAACCCGACAACGACTGCTCTCGTGCACGCTCGAGATGCTCAGCGATCAGACGTACCGCGATCTGAAGGTGGTCGACATCGCCCGCCGCGCCTCGACGTCGCCGGCGACCTTCTATCAGTACTTCCCCGACGTCAACACGGCCATCCTGGCCCTCGCCGAGGAGATGGCCATCGACGCATCGGCGTCGCTGCTCGGACTGGTGCGTGAGGGCCCGTGGAAGGGAGCTGCCGGCTTCGCCACCGCTACCGCCATCGCCGACGGATTCATCTCGGTGTGGGAGCGGCACTGGCCCCTGATGCGGGTGATGGAGCACACCTCCGCCGAGGGTGACGAGCGCTTCCGCCACGTGCGGACTCGCCTGCTCAATCAGTTCACCGAGGCGTTGGCCGAGGTCATCCGCCAGATGCAGGCCAGCCGCAAGGGTGTCCCGCCGGTCGACCCGATGGCGACCGCCGGCGTCTTGGTGTCGATGCTGGCGCACGTGGCCGCCCACCGCTACGGCTTCGAGTTCTACGGCATCCGCACCGAGGACCTGGCGTCGTCGATGGCCCACATCCTGTTCTCCACTGTGACGGGCCAGAAGCCTCCGGGCTGATCCGGAATGACCTCGCCGGGGTCCGGGTTGGAGTCGGCATGACCACGATCGCTCCCCTGCCCGACGGCCCGTACGACATCGAGTTCTTCTTCGACACCGGATGTCCGTTCGCCTGGATGACGTCACGCTGGATTCACCAGGTCATCGACGCCAAAGGCATCAAGGTGGGCTGGCGGTTCATCTCGCTGAAGTTCATCAACGAGAACAACGAGAACGTGTCCGAGAGCTACAAGCAGGCCACCGGGGCCGGACTTCGGTTCCACCGCATCTGCGCCGCGGCACGTGAGCGGTTCGGCAACGAGGCCGTCGGCAACCTGTACAGCGGCTATGGCAACGCCTTCTGGTACCGCACCCTCGACGGTGACTTCGGCGAGAAGATGGCCAGCGCCGCCGCCGGTGTCGACGTGGCTGCGATCATCGCCGGGACGGGCCTGCCGGCCGACCTGATCGACGCCGCTGACGACGATTCGTGGGACACCCTCATCCGGGCCGAGAGCGACGAAGCCTTCGCGCGCACCGGCGATGACGTGGGCACCCCCATCATCACGTGGGGCGAGGGTGGCAACTCGATGTTCGGGCCGGTCATCTCGTCGCTGCCCGACGAGGAGACCGCGTTGAAGTACTACGACGCGCTGCGGGTGGTCGTCGACTTCACAGGATTCAGCGAGCTGAAGCGCACCAAGCGTCCGCAGCTCGATCTGCCGCTCCTGCAATAGGGGTCACGGCAGGAGCGGTCACGCTGCGGTGCTCGTCGGATCGTTGCTCGTGATGGCGGTGCCCGCATCGGTTCCGAAGCCGCTGGAGATGCGCTCCAGCGCCGAGCCGCGCCCCATGAGGGCTCGGGCCATGTCGGCGACTTCGTGGCGGCGACGCCAGCCGACCGACAACATCCGTCGGTTCAGTACCGGGCCTCCCGGGATCGCCGCCTTCCACCAGGGGGACGGCAGGTAGCCGAGTTCGCGCACGGCGATCATGCCCCAGAAGGCCAGGTCGCTCGGGGCTCCTCCGGCCGACAGATGGGTGCGGATCCGCATGCCACCGTGGACCATCCCGAGAATGTCGTCGTTGATGGCATCGTGGAGGATCGCGTCGGGGATGTCGTTGAGGTCGGCGGCATCGGTGGGGCGAGTGGCCGAGCGCCACACCCGCTTGGTCGGAATGGACACCGACCAGTAGGGCGTGGCGGTGTCGCGCGGGACGTGGAAGCACACCGGCCGGGGGATGAGCCGCGACCCCAGCAACGGCGGGAACGACGAGATGAACCGCCGCATGTACGCGTCGAACGCCGGCCACTCCAGATGTCGTTGCGCCTCTGCCGCCAGGTCGGCATCGACCTTCGGACGCACCTCGGCGGCGAGCTGTTCCAGGTTGGCGTCACGATCCGAATACCAGTCGCGGTCGAGGTGTTCGAAGCCGCCCCCGGTCGACCAGCGCTCGCCCGGGATCATCGGCACGACCTCGCCACGAGGAAACCCGCCGGCCGCGGCCACGTGGTCGCGTACTTCGAACGGCGTGATGAGGTGGGCATTCACGTGGAACGACTCGGGATGCAGGAACCCGACCATCGACCCGAACGGCACTGCGTATCGTGGCTGAAGGATCTTCATGACCCGCAGGAAGTCGTCGAGGTACGTTTCGCGTCGCACCAGGTCGAGATCAGCGGGATCATCCGCGGTATACCCCACCGGGTAGCTCTGCGCGAACGAGTGAGCCTTCATGGCGAAGGTGGGGTGGCCGAACTTCGAGATGATCTCGCCGAGGGTGTGGCCACGGATCTTGCAGTCGTTGATGTCGACCAGCACGTCGCCGCCGTCACGGATCACGAAGGTGGTGTCGTCGATGCCGTACTGGAACGAGGCGATCGACACCCCGTGGCCGAGGTCACGCACCTCACCGTGGGGCAGTTCGTCGACCCGGTCGAAGCCGAGTCGCCCGACCTCGGCGGACATCACGTCCACGCCGAATCGGGGGATGAGCACCGTCGCGGACCGGTCGAGCGTGCGCATCGACGGGTAGTGGAAATGGTCGAAGTGGTGATGGGTCAGGTACACGAAGTCGGGCGAGCGAACCTCGGGTGCGACCTCGGTCGGCGGGTAGTGCCACCACGAACGCCAGTAACACGATCCGGACAACCAGGGATCGATCAGGATCGTGCCGGCGCTCGTCTCGACCGACAGGCAGCTGTGTCCGATGAGGGTGAAGCGCATGAGGTCGCGAGCCTAGGACGAGACGGTGACCGGGAGCGTTGCCGCGTGGTTGGAGCCCTCCGCCGCAGCTCGGCGGCGGAGGGCGATCCACCCGCCGACAGCCGCGATCAGTGCGGCCAGCCCACCGACCAGCACGCCGGCTCGGGGATTGATGAGGTCACAGATGAAGCCGACCAGTGGGCCGCCGATCGGCGTGCTGCCGAGGAACACGATGGCCTGCAGCGCCAAGACGCGTCCCCGCATCGCCGGGTCGGCCCGGACCTGCACGATGGCGGTCGACGCGGTCATGAAGGCGATGCTCGACCCACCCACCAGGAGCCCGACCGGGAAGACTGTGGCCAGGTTGGGGAGGAACGCGAACACCGTCATGGTCACGCCGAACGCGCCCGCAGCCATCACGACGTGGCGCACCTCGACCACCCGCCGTCGAGCGGTGGCCAGCGCCCCGATCAGCGACCCAACGCTGATCACCGAGAGCAGGAGCGTGAAGGTGCCGTCGTCGCCGTGGAACGTCTTCTTCACGAACAGCGGCATGACGACGTTGAAGTTGAAGGTCAGCGTGCCGATCACCGCCATCATCACGAGCGGGATCCACAGGTCGGGCACGCCTCGCACGTAGCGGAAGCCCTCGCGGATCTGGCCCTTGCCTCGAATCGCCCGGGGACCCGACCGGAACTTGGTCGAGTCCATCAGGCCGTAGCCGAGGAGCACGGCGATGTAGGACAGCCCGTCGATGAGGAAGCACCAGCCGTAGCCAGCAGTGCTGATGAGCAGGCCGGCCAGCGCCGGGCCGAAGATGCGTGATGACGTCATGAGCGCGCTGTTGAGGCTGACGGCGTTGTTCACGGTGTCCTCGGGCACCAGCTCGACCACGAACGCACGTCGTGCGGGGTTGTCGAATGCTGTGCCCACCCCCCCGAGCAGGGCGACGGCGAAGAACGCCAAGACGGGCGGGTGATCCATGAAGGCCAAGGCCGCCAGAGCGAACGACTGCGCCATGGCGAAGACCTGCACGATGAACAGCAGCTTTCGCTTGTCCGAGCGGTCGGCGACGAGGCCGGCCCATGCGCCCAGGAAGAGCACCGGGGCGAATTGGCAGGCCGTGAGCAGGCCGACATCGAATCCGTTGCCGGTGAGCTTCAGGACGAGCAGCGCCTGGGCCACCAGCGTGAGCCAGTTGCCGATCTGTGAGATGCCCTGGCCGGCGAAGAACAGGCGAAAGTTGCGAACTCGGAACGAGGAGAAGGTTTCGTTGGCTGCGTTGGTGAATCGAAGTTTCACGGCTCGGTCTGCTTCATGGCTCGATGTCGGGCGCTTGCGGCGCCGGTTTGGTGAGGGCTTCGAGGACGGCGACGGCTTCGTCGAGTCGGGCGAGGTCCTCGGGGGAGAGTGCGGACAGGCGATCCGACAGCCACTCGGTCCGGCGGACCCGGATCGACTCCAGCTGCTTCACGCCGCTGGTGGTGATCGTGACGCGGCACACTCGCCGGTCGTGCGGATCGATCTGCCGGGTCACGAAGCCCCGCTCGTCGAGCTTGTCGACCAGCTTGGTGATGGTCGGCGGCGTCACGTGCTCTTCGACGGCCAAATTGCTGAGGGTGATCGGGCCTTCGCGGAAGATGGTGGCCAGGGCGGTCGCCAGTGCTGGAGCGAAACCGCTCTGATCCTGTTGACGCAGCAGCCGCGACAGGCGAGTGACGTGCAGTCGAAGGGGACCGGCCAGTTCGGCGGGGGAGGTGGTTCGTGACACGTTCGCCAGGATACCCCGATTAGTTAGCTCCCGAAACTAATTAACGCCCTCCACCCCGTTTTGTAGGGCCATGACGTACGGCCAGGTACGTGGTGGCCCTACAAAACGGGTGGTGGAGGCGGGTTCGGTAGGGTGGCCGCGTGGTGACCCCGGCCCGCAGAGTCACGTTGCTCATCGTGGCCGCGATGGGCATCGGCATGGGGATCCGCATCGCCAACATGGTGTGGTGGCGCCCGCTCGAGGTGCCGCCCATCGGCTCGACCTCCTTCCGCCCCGCCGATCCCGACGCCCTCGTGCTCGGCGGTGACGCCTTCACATACCACTACCAGGCCAATGCACTGGCCAACGGCGACGGGTATGCCGACGGCTACCGCTACGCCAACCTCGGCGATGTGAGCCCGTCGGCATCGCATCCTCCGGGCTTCTCCACCTACTTGGCGGTGTTCTCGTTGGTCGGCCTGGACTCGCCGACCGAGCATCGAGTGGCCTCATCTCTGCTGAGCCTCGTCACGATCGCAGGGGTTGCCGCGGCCGCCCGTCGACTGTTGGGCGGCGTCGCCGGTGATCGCGCTGCGGTCGCTGGAGCGTGGTTGGTTGCGGTCGCTCCGGCGGTGTGGATCAACGACACCATGCTGCTGTCGGAGTCATTGGCTCAGGCCGCAGT
>JBBQLA010000140.1:0-6524 GCA_038327485.1 Acidimicrobiales bacterium | reverse complement strand
ACGGCGCCGAGGCGCCACCGGGAATGAACATCTTGAGCTCGTGACCGTCGCGATATCCGCCGCAGTACTGCTCGCTCTCGAAGAGCTCACGGTAGGTCGTGGTGCCCTGCGGGACCTCGAAAACGCCGGGTCGCTTCACGTGACCCGACACCGCAACGAGGCGAGTGCCCGGCGAGGCCTCGGAGCCGGTCTTGCGATATTCATCGACCCCGTGGGCCATTAGCCACGGGAGGTTGGCCAAGGTCTCGACATTATTGACGATCGTCGGCTTGAGGTAGAGCCCCTTGGCCGCGGGGAAGAACGGCGGCTTCAGCCGCGGCATGCCGCGGTTGCCCTCGAGCGACTCGATGAGGGCGGTCTCCTCACCGACGATGTACGCGCCGGCACCCCAGTGCAGCACGATGTCGACGCTGAAGTCGGTGCCGAGAATGGTCTTGCCGACCAGGTTGGCGGCGTAGGCATCGTTGAGCGCGGCGGCGATGCGTTCCTGGGCGTGGGCCATTTCACCCCGCACATACAGGAAGACCTGCGCGCACCCGATGGCGTACGCCGCGATCAGGCATCCCTCGATCAGCTGGTGGGGATCGCGCTCCATGAGGATGCGATCCTTGTAGGTGCCGGGCTCGGACTCATCGCCGTTGACGACCAGGTAGCGGGGCCACACACCAGGAGGGCAGAACCCCCACTTGGTTCCGGCGGGGAAGCCGGCGCCGCCACGACCGAGCAAGGTCGCCGCCTTGACCTGGTCCATGACCTCGGTCGGCGACATGGCCAACGCGGCGCGTATTGCTTCGTAGCCGGCGTAGGAGCCGGAGCGGCGATAGCCGTCGATGGTGTGGGCGTCGAGGACGTCCCAACGTGAGCTCACGACCTGCGGAACCGAGGTGGACGAGGTGGAGGAGTCGGTCATGACGCTGCCCCGTCGGCCGGAGCTGCGGCGGCCGCCAGCTCCTCGTGCCGCTTGATCCACACCGGCTTGTCCTGGGCCTCGGGCGACGAGATGTTGGCGATGCGCTCACCGGCGAGGTCTTGACGCACTTTGCTCAAGGTGCCGTGAGGCGGGATGTCGGATCGCTTGCCCGCCCGGATCTCGGCCACCAGCTCGGTGAACTGCTCGTGGGTCACCTGATGCTGATATCGGTAGTTGATGGCGCACGCCGGGGCTTCGGTGCATGCCGCGATGCACTCGACATCTTCGAGGGTGAACATGCCATCGGGAGTGGTGCCGCCCACGGGGATCCCGAGCGTCTCGGACGCGTGGGCCAGCAGTTCTTCGCCCCCGACCAGCTGGCAGCTGATGTTGGTGCAGACGTTGACGATGTACTTGCCGACCACGTGACGCTTGAACATCTCGTAGAAGCTGGCGGTGCCGAGCACCTCGGCCGCGGTGATGCCGACCAGATCGGCGATGTGGGACATGGCGTCATCGGACAGAAATCCGTCCTGCTCCTGGGCCAGGTGGCACAGCGGAATCGTCGCCGACTTCGACCGGGGGTACCGGGCAATGATGTCGCGGGCGAGTTGTTCGTTCTCAGGGGTGAAGCGAGCCATGGCTAGCGATCCACCTCGCCCATGATCGGGTCGACCGACGACACGATCGCGACGGTGTCTGCGATGAGGGAGTCCTTCATCAGGTGCGGGAGTGTCTGCAGGTTCACGAAGCTCGGTCCACGGATGTGCATCCGGTAGGGCTTGGCCGAACCGTCGGACACGATGTAGCACCCGAGCTCGCCTCGGGGGCTCTCCACCGCCACGTAGGTCTCGCCCTCGGGCACCTTGAAGCCCTCGGTGAAGATCTTGAAGTGGTGGATCAACGCCTCCATGGACTCGTCGATTCGAGCACGCGGGGGCGGGGTGATCTTCTTGTCCTGGATCCGGTAATCGCCGGCGGGCATCTTGTCGAGGATCTGACGGATGATGCGAATCGACTCGGCGATCTCTGCCAGCCGAATGGCATAGCGATCGAAGCAGTCGCCGTAGCTGCCGACACACACGTCGAAATCGACGTCCGCGTACTTCAGGTATGGCATGTCACGACGCAGATCCCAGGCGTACCCGGTCGACCGCAACAGCGGCCCGGTGGTGCCCATGGCCAGACACTCCTCGGCGGTGATCACACCAACCCCTTGGAGCCGCTCACGCCAGATGGGCTGACCATCCATGAGGATGTCGAACTCGTCGAGACGATCGGGGATCGGCTCGAGCATGCGCAGCAGCTCGTCACGCCATCCCGGGGGCAGATCCGCCGCCACACCGCCGGGGCGGATGTAGTTGTGGTTCATGCGCAGGCCGGTGACCATCTCGAGGAAGCGCAGCACCTCTTCGCGCTCGCGCCACCCGTAGAGCATCATCGACACTGCGCCGAGGTCCATACCGTTGGTGGCGACGAACAACATGTGCGACGACAGGCGATTGAGTTCGCACATCAGCATGCGAATCCACTGGGCCCGATCCGGCACCTCGATGCCGAGCAGCGATTCGGTCGCCAGCGAGAAGGCCAGCTCGCTGAACAACGGCGAGGCGTAGTCCATGCGAGTCACGTTGGTGGCGCCCTGCACGTAGGTCAGGTCCTCACCGGTCTTCTCCATGCCGGTGTGGAGATACCCGATCACGGGCCTGGAGCGGGTGATGACCTCGCCGTCCAGCTCGAGCACGAGACGGAGCACACCGTGGGTCGATGGGTGCTGCGGACCCATGTTGACGATCATCCGCTCGCCGACGCCCTCCTCGGTGGCCGGCTGGTAGCCCTCGGCCGCCTCGGCCTCGGTCTCGGACATGCGCAGGACGGCGTGGTCACCGGTCAGGTACGCCAGGGCATCGTCGAGTTCCCCGGCGTGAGTGATGGCGGTCACGACGGAGCCGCCTTGAACTGCACCGGGATACGACCGATGGCGTAGTCCTTGCGCAACGGGTGGCCGTCCCAGCTATCGGGCATGAGGATCCGGGTCATGTGGGGATGTCCGTCGAAGCTGATGCCCATGAGGTCGAAAGCTTCGCGCTCGGGGGCCTCGGTGCCGGGATGGATGGTGAACAGCGATGGGCACGTCGGGTCCGACTCGGGGATCTGCACCCGCAGCCGGGCCCGCAGACCCTCGGAGTGGTTGATCAGGAGCACGACGATCTCGAAGCGCTCAGGCTCGATGCCGAACGGCAGGTCGGATCGGTCCGGATGCGACAGGTAATCGACCGCTGCGAGATCCAGACACTGCCAGTACCCGGCAGTGCGCATCTCCTTGACGAGCGGCATCAGCTCGGCCCGCGACGGATGCAACACGACCTGCCCGGCGACCGAGGCGGTCATTGGAACGCCGAAGAGCTCGGCGATCTTCGGCGGCGTCTCGATGGGGGTCTCCTCGGCATCGGCGGAAGCCGACGCTTCGACGTCAGGCACCTCAGCCCTTCCCGATGAGCACCGGCTGCGGCGACGAGGTCTGGCCGTCGAGCTGTGCGGCGGTGATGGCGGCACCGCCCGTCTCGGAGCTGGAACGACGGCGGGTGATCTCGCCGTTACGCACGCTGTCGTGGAGCGTGATGATGGCGTGCAGCAACGTCTCGGGGCCAGGGGGACATCCCGGCGCATACACGTCGACGGGGACGATCTGATCGACGCCCTGCACGATGGCGTAGTTGTTGAACATGCCGCCGGAGCTGGCGCACACGCCCATGGCGATGACCCACTTCGGTTCCATCATCTGGTCGTAGATGGTGCGCAGCACGGGAGCCATCTTCTGACTGACGCGGCCGGCAACGATCATGAGGTCGGCCTGGCGGGGCGACGCACGGAAGGTCTCCATGCCGAGGCGGGCCAGGTCGTAGTGGGCGCCACCGGTGGCCATCATCTCGATGGCACAGCAGGCCAGACCGAACGTGGCCGGCATCATCGAGCGCGTCCGAGCCCACTTGACGAGGTCTTCGAGCTTGCCGGTCACGAAGTTGTGATCGAGCCCGGCGAAACCGTCTTCGAGGAAGTCGTCGAGACCCATCAGGCCGCCTCGTGCGCCGGCGCGAGCTCAGGTTCGGGCTCGAGCTCGGGTTCGGTGCCCACCGAAGGCGATTCGGGGACCCGGCCGGTCAAGCCCACGCGCTTCACCGTCGTGCGGGTGGTGCGGGAGCTGTGGATCATCAGCTCGCTCCGCCGCTGGATCTTGCGTGGTCCCCAGTCGAGGGCACCGTTCGCGATGAGATACACGAACGACTCGAACACAGCGAGAGCGAAGACGATGATCGCCCCGAGCCCGAAGGCCCCGAGCTGCCGGAACACCGTGGTGAACGGATAGAAGAAGATGATCTCGATGTCGAAGACGATGAAGATCATGGCGATCAGGTAGAACCGGACCGGGAACCGCTCGGGCGTCGGGGTCTGATCGACGATGCCGCACTCGTACGGCGCGTTCTTGGCCTCGGTCGGGCGAGGCGGGTTCAGCAGGCGCGAGGCGATGAAGCTCACGGCCGCGAACAGACCCGCGACGATCATGAGGGCCACGACGGGCAGGTACTGACCCACGGCGGGCTACTTCTGCTCCGCCGCGAACGCCGCGCGAGCCGCCATGGCCGCCTTGTCCCGGGTGTGCAACGTGATGGCGAACACGGCGAACAACAGGCCGTTCACCAACATGAACACGAACGGGATGAAGCGCTTGTTGCCGAGGTTGCGCATCTGGATGACCGACACCGACTTGGCACCCGGCTCGATGCTGGCCGCCGCGGGCGTCTCCCCTGCGGGCGTCACCACGACCTTGTTCCGGGTCACGACCACCACGCTGTAGAGCTTGGGGTTCTTGAGCTCGAACGTGGTGTGGATGCGGTGCCAGGCCTGCTGAATGGAACTCAGTTCGGTGATCGGCGTGCACGGCTCCTTGCCACCGAGGAAGAACACGTTGCTGACCGTGTAGTCAGCGGGCGCAGTGGTGTCACCGAAGGCCTGCGCGACAGCCAGCGCAGAGTCCGACGATGCTGCGGCCTCACCACGGCGCGAGTCGGATTCCGACAACAGGCACCATCCGCCGAGATTGCTCTCGATCTCGGTTCGCAGCGTCCTGGCCTGGGAGTTGATCTCCTTGATCGCCGCGTCCTCGGGACCATCGAGGATCGCCGCGGCCTCGGGGTGGCCCGACAGGTACTCCTGGCTGTTGGCCTTGACGTTCTTGCGCACCGTGGTCTCGAGATCGGCCTTCTTCAGCTCGACCAGTGGCGTATCGAGGGTCACGATCTTGGAGAGGCTGGACGGGGTGTAGTCCTTGCCTTCCGACGCCTTCATCAGCGAGTACAGCAGCGGGTACTTGGCGATCAGTTCACCCGGATCCGGAAGTGCCTCGGGGGTCGGAAGGGAGTCGACGACCTTGGTGTCGACCGGTGATGCGCGGTTGTAGTTGATCTCCAGGGGGATCCACGCCGGATCACGACCCTTGAGGCCGATGCCGTACATCCACCACACCCCACCCATCAGGAACAACCAGCCGAAAAGGCCGGCTCCAGCGATGAGGAACCCGGCTCGGAGACCCGTGTTGGTCGCCAGGAGCATGTAGATCGAACCGATCAACACGACGGACGCGACGAGGATGACGAGCATCCCCCGGATGTTGTTGTCGAAGGCAATGGCAGCGAGCATGGTGAGACCGGTCAGCAGTTACTTGCCCGACGAGGTCGGGACAGTGGTGGACGTGGACGACGTGACCGGAGCGGTCACCGAGGTGGCCTGCACCGCAGGGGCGTTGGCCCGGAGGTCGGGGCGTTGGGACGACAGATTGCGCTCGTAGACGACGATGGCCCACACCTCTTCGGGGCCGTACATGCCGGTGGTGTCGGCGGTGGCCGGCGTGGTGGCGTCACCGAAGTTCGGGTTGGTCCCGAAGCCTGGCATGCGACCGTCACCCTGCTGGTTGGCGCCGTAGATCTTGCCGTTCTCGGTGCCCTTCATGATCAGCTGGAAGTGTTGGGTGATGGTGATGTTCGACTCGACCCCGATGAGGTTCGGACCGTAGCGACCCCGACCCAGCTTGTCGATCGACTTCCACGGCTGGCCGTAGGAGGCCCCGGGAACGTGGCAACGAGCACACGAGTAGGCGCCGGACGCAACGTCGGTGAGGTTGAAGAGCACCTCGCCGAGCTGCAGATTCTCCTGCTCGGTGAGACATGCGTACTTGCCATCGGTGCACTCGTAGGTGAGCGGGTCCTTCAGCGTCTTCTTGTTGGCAGCGCGGACCTCTTGCAGGCGGGCCAGCAACTTGGGGGCCTTGGTCTCGAGCGCCTTGTCGACCTCGTCGGTCATCTGCTTGGGCGTGAGCTGGAACGACCACAGGTAATCGATGACATTGTTGATCTGCTGATCCGACAACGCCCCGCCGCCGATGGTGCCCCATGGCTGCATGGGCGAACCCGGACGTCCGTAGTTGAGGATGTCGCGAACCTCGGCCTCGGAGAAGCGCCACAGGACCGTGTTCAACGCGGGAGCGTTCCACAGCACCGACGAGACGTAGCCGCCGTTCTCGTCGGTGATGACGAAGCTGGCCTGGCCGCCCACACCC
>JBBQLA010000139.1:0-6529 GCA_038327485.1 Acidimicrobiales bacterium | reverse complement strand
GTTCGATCAGTTGTCCTCTGAGGGCGCTGCAGGGTACCCGCCGCTGGCGAGGAGCCCCGCCAGGTGTGCTGCGTTTCGGGCGGCAGTGGCGGTAGCGGTGCGCGTCTTGTCGCTCCCGTTCGGAAGGTCCTGATAGTCGGTCTTGTGCATGGCCTCGCCAACCCAGTAGGTCATACCGGCAGCGGGGATCGTGAATCCGACATCGTTGAGCCCCTGAAAGAGCTGTGAGCCCGCCATGTGGGCGCCGTCTTCGTTGCCGACGACCGCCACGATCGCCACCCGATCGAACGAGATCATCCGACTCTCGTCGTCGGTTTCGCCAAGCAGTGCGTCCATGCGTTCAAGAACGCGTTGGGCAAAGCTCGACGGATGCCCGAGCCAGATCGGTGTGCCGAACACGAAGATGTCGGCGGCCAGAATCTTGCTGCGGACAGCCGGCCAACCGTCACCGCCACCCTCGTCCGACGTGACACCGGGGAGGATGTTCAGATCGGCGACCCGGAGCGGGGCGTCACTGGTGACACCGTGCGATCGGAGCTGATCGAGTACCTCCGCCAGCATGACGTCCGTACTTGACGGACCTCCGTCGCTGGTCTTGAGGCTGCAGTTGATGGCGAACGCTGTCAGAGTCATGACACCCCACTACCCCGTGACCCCCGGGCGAATACATCGAAGGGTGCACCTCCGATTCAGGCGGCAACCGCCGCTGTGCCCACGAAGTTGCGATGAGCGTCCTGGAAGAACTGGTGATTCACTTCGCTCCGCCAGACAGCGCCGCGGATCATGCGCTCCGACCTTCCCGGTTGGTCGACCCCCAGCGGTGCGATCACCGAGTCGAGCCAGTCCTTGCCGTGCCGAGGATCAGCGACTGCGTGTTCCTCGTAGAACGGAAATGCACCCGCTGGAGCGTCGAGTCGGCGGAGAGCCCGAACAATCGCCCGGCAGCGCGGACCTGCCTGTAACTCGATGAGACCGAACGCTCCGAGTGCCTCGGGTTGCAGCCATCGATTGGTCGCCAGAACACCGCCGATGGCGGCCCGCTCGAGGGCGCTGATCGGGAGCTCCTCACGGGGGACCACCCGCATGTCGGTGGCGTCCACCAGACCGTCGTGCAGCACGGTGTGGACGTCAGACAACGTTCCACGACCCATCTCGTCCCAGTAATTTTCTGCTAAAGCGACCTTTGGCCCGCCCGTTAACCCGATCTGCGTCAAGGCGACGTAATCGTCGAAGCCACCGTCCGGCCCTCCCTCGAGGGCGAGAAACTCGACGAGTTCGTCCCACGACGCCTCGTTTCGGAGCCAGTCGTAGACGGGAGGAATCAGATCGACCGCAGCAACGCGTCGCATGGCCTCGACCGGACTCGCCACGTCGAGGCGGCTCATTTGGTACTCAGCGCGTCTATTCAAGCGCGCCACGAACTCGTGCTCGAGTCTCCACTTGATGGCCATCACTGCGGGGTGGCCGTGGAATCGCTCCCGGCCACCGAGGTGCTCGACCGGACCGAGCCAGAGGTCATGCAAGCTGAGCAGCGTTCGCAACGCGTCCCGCTCATCAAGCGCCGGGAATCGAACCAGCGAGTTGACAGCGACGTCGGCGTCGGTGCCCACGTTGCTGAGCGCCGTTTCCAACTGAAAGGTCAGCGATTCGGGCGCGCTGTGGAGTTCTAGAAGCTTTTCAGACATGTCATCGACCTACCCGACCGACTCCCGGGTCAGACACGCGATTTTCGTTGGAGCAGCACGACCGCCCGATACGGGTCGAACTCTCGGATCTCACGAATCTCAAGACCCGTTGGAAGATCCTGATCAAGTTCGTCGACCTGTCGTCGGCCGGCAAGTTGCAGGAGCGCTATTCCGTTGTGATCCAACGCCGACGCAACAACGACAGCGCATCTGCGTGCCAGCTCAAGACCATCAGGTCCCCCGTCGATCGCACCCACAGGATCAGATGGCCAGTCGCCGACCTGCGCTGTCGGGAGGTACGGGGGGTCGGCCAGAATCAACGGGAACCGCTCTCCCGGCCGCACCGCTGCGTCGAGCGATTCACAACGGACCGCGACTCGATCCTCGATCCCAGCGTGGCACGCGTTGGAGCGTGCGAACGCGCACGCCACCGGATCGATGTCGACCTGGACCAGACGGCGACCGCACTCAACGGCGGCGACGAGGCCGATGTGGCCTACCCCTGCGCACAGCTCGAGGATCGGACCGGCGGAGAGCAATGGCGAGAGTTCCGTTGCCCACCTGCTCTGGAGCAGGGTCCACGGTCGTGGGGCGAGAACCCGTTCGTCGAAGCTGATGGTGCACGATCCCATCTCGATCATCGTTGGCGTCGCTGTGACGTGCGGCTGTGCGACGCTGCGAAGGCTAGTCATGAATGCCTCTCCATCAGTTCTCTCAGTCGATCCAGGGACAACGAGTTGCGCCCCCACAGCGCTAGCGACAGCACCGGCGGAGCGAGCCTGCCGAGCCAGCCGACCGGTCCGCGCGCGGGCCGTTCCGTCATCTCGATCAGCGTCTGCCCCGTGTCAATTTCGGTGAGTTCGAACGCGACGTTCATCTCGCCGAACAGGCCCATGCCAGCTCGCAGAACAAGACGCCGAGGCTCCTCGACTTCAGCCACCGTCGTCGACCCTGGCATCCGCAGCGGCCAAAGCCCGAGCTGATGCTGAAACGAGCTTCCCTCAGCGGGCCAGTTCTTGTCAACGGCGGCGACTCTGGCAGCACCTGCCAACCACTCCGGATACGTCGACGCATCGGCCAGCACGGCCCACACGGCGTCGACGTTGCCGGGGATCTCCTCCACGATGCGGGTCATCATGGACACCTGCTACCCATCAGTTGGGCCAGTCAGACGTCACGAGCCACCTGAGGTTTCACAACATGTGCGAGAAGTGTGAACCTCATCGCGTTGGGGTACCCGGTCACTCATGTCGGACCTTGTGCTCCATCAGCAGATCGGCGCGCCAGCGGGCCGCGTCTGGAAGATCCTCGAAGACGTCCGGCGCCTTCCCGAACTGTCTCCCAGTACCGTTGGCGTCGCTGGTCCTGACCGGCTCACCCGAGTGGGCGACGAGTTCTCTCAGACCGTCCGCCTCGCCAGCCGACAGTTCACGTCGACCTGGATGGTGACCAAGTTCAACTTCGAGAGACTCCTCGTGATCGAAGGATCGGTGCTCCTTGGGATCGCACTACGCCATGACTGAATCGTTGGAGGACAACGGGGCGGCATCGGTCCTGACCCTGCGCATCGACTACACGCTCCCATTCGGACCGGTTGGCCGCCTCGCCGGCAAGCTCGGCGCCGAGCGACGGGCGCTCGACGAGGCCCAGCAGGTGGTCCTCGGGATTGCCTCGCTCGCCGAACCGGATACACCTGCTGCTCAACCGAGCTCAACATGACCGTGCACTGCGATGCTGTCGTGATCGGCGCCGGACACAACGGGTTGGTTGCCGCCAACCTGTTGGCCGAGAAGGGATGGGATGTGATCGTTGTCGAGGCGACCCCGACCCCCGGTGGCGCCGTCCAGTCAGCCGACACCACGTCACCTGGTTTCGTTACCGACCTTTTCTCATCCTTCTACCCGATGACCGCGGCGTCCCCCGTCATGAGGTCGCTGCACCTCGAAGAGCACGGCCTCCAGTGGACCCACGCACCGTCGGTACTCGCTCATCTCCGCCGCGACGCGCCCGCCGCAGTTCTCTACCGCGGAGCCGAACGAACTGCCGCCGACATCGAAGAGTTCGAGCCCGGCGACGGTGATCCGTGGATGGAACTGGCGCACGAATGGGATCGGTTCGGTCCCCAGATGATGGACGCGTTGCTGTCACCGTTTCCGCCGCTGAAGGCAGCGGGGAGGTTGGCGATTTCTGCCCGTCTGGACCTGTGGGACCTCGTGAGACGACTCATCCTGCCAGTTCGGACCATGGCTGCCGAACTCTTCGACGGCGACATGGCATCGCTCCTGCTCGCCGGGAATGCGTTGCATGCCGACGTCACCCCCGAAGCAGCGCCGAGCGGGCTCCTCGGCTGGCTGCTGGTCGGCCTCGGACAGACCGTTGGCTTTCCCGTACCAGTCGGTGGTGCCGGGCAGATCACCACGGCGCTGATGGCGCGCCTGCTTGCCCTCGGTGGAGTTGTTCGCCTTGATGAGCCGGTCGCGGAGGTTGTCGTCGAGCACGGCCGGGCGACTGGCGTTCGAACGTCACGGGAGCACATCTCAGCGAAGTTTGCGGTGCTCGCCGCCTGTGACGCCCAACTGCTCTACGGACGCCTGGTGGCTGAGGCTCACCTGCCGCCGGCGTTCCTCGGGCGCATGCGGCAGTTTCAACGCTCCCATTCCACGGTGAAGGTCAACTATGCGCTGTCGTCACCAGTCCCGTGGTCGGATCCACGAGCCACAGGCGCCGGGACGGTTCATGTGGCCGACAGTGTGAACGAGCTGACCACCACCGCTGCGGAGCTGTCCACTGGTTTGCTTCCCTCTCGACCATTTCTTCTGATCGGACAAATGACGACCGCCGACCCGACCCGCTCGCCGCTGGGAACCGAATCTCTCTGGGCCTACACCCACGTCCCGCAAGACATCATCGGCGACGGTGCCGGGCAAAGCGATGCTGCCGGCCGCTTGGCGGGCCAGGCATTGGCCGAGTTCGTCGATCGCATGGAGCAGCGCATCGAGGACCACGCGCCCGGCTTTCGGAACACCGTGATCGCTTCCAACGTCCAGGGTCCCGACGAACTGCAACGCCAGAACCCGAGCCTGGTCGGAGGCGACATCAGCGGAGGGACCGCTCAACTCCATCAACAACTGATCTTCCGCCCGGTTCCGGGCCTGGCCCGGTCGGAGACACCCATCACCAATTTGTATCTCGCTTCGTCCTCGACGCATCCCGGCGGGTCTGTCCATGGTGCCTGTGGGGCCAACGCCGCACGGGCTGCCCTGCTGGGACGACAGGTGCGCGCTGCGCAACGTATTGGTTTGGCCACCTCCTCGGGGGCGGCGGCCGTCGGAGCCGCACACCTTTGGCGTCGACGATGAGCACCACAGTTCCGACGGTGCTCGTGACCGGAGCCAACTCAGGAATCGGACAGGCGGCCGTCGCAGCGTTTGTTGCGAACGACGCCCGGATTGTGGCGACGGTCAGATCTGCGGAGGCGGCGCGAGAACTCCGACGCCAGTACCGAGGTGCCCCAGTCACGGTGGCGCAACTCGATGTCACCGATGCCGCGACGGCGAAACGCATCGCCTCGACCCATCGGCCCGATGTCATCGTGAACAGCGCCGGCGACGCGCTGCTCGGGGCCGTCATGGACATCGACGACGATCAGGTCCGAGCGCAGTTCGAAGCGTTGGTGATCGCCCCGATTCGGTTGGCGAGGCTCGCCGTTCAGAGCCGTCAGGATGATTCGTCCCTGCGGATCATCAACGTCTCATCGATGGTGGCGTCCACGCCCATCCCGTTCACCGGCTGGTACGGTGCCGCGAAGGCCGGGTTGGACTCTGTGACCGACGCCCTCCGCCTCGAGCTCAGCCCGCTCGGAATCGACGTCGTCCGTATCGAGTGTGGTGCCGTGAAGTCCGCCGCCTGGGACTCGGCCGGCGAGCTCGTGGAGGGTGGGTCCGATGAGTCGACTCGTGCCAGCCGGCACCGTTGGCGCCAGCTCACCGATTTCGCCCGTCCCCGCTTCGCCGACCCGGCCGAGGTTGGCATCGTCATCGCCGAGGCCGCCCTGTCGAGAGATCCCCGACCGATCTACCGGGTGGGATTCGGGTCCCATGTGGGGCTGCTGTCGGCTCTTGTCCCCGCACGGCTTGGAGATGAGCTCTCCAAACTACTCTTCGGTCTGAGAACGAGCAGACCCTGACGGGTCGATCCCGGAGTTCATCGCGCAGGCGTCCACGACTAAGGTCAGGAGCTATGCAACCCGGATCCGAGACGCCAGTGTTCTCCATCGAGGTGAAGCGGGACGGGACCGCCGTCACCGCCACGGTGACCGGAGAAATCGACGCCGCCACCGCTGGCGACCTCGAGACCACGTTGGTGTCGGCCCTTCCGGGTGCCACGTCGATTGGCGTCGACATGTCGGCGGTTGATTTCATGGACTCATCTGGCCTCCGAGCGATGGTCGTTGCCATGTACGCAGCAGACGAAGCCGGGGTGCCGCTCCGAATCGTGGCAACGAATCCAACCGTCGATCGGTTGCTGTCCATCACAGGTCTGACCGAAAAACTGACCTGACCCGGTCGCCGACAGACAGCTTTTGACCCGACCCGATCCGCAGGCCGGGAAGTATCGTCGAACCCAATGACCCATCGCTCCCCCACCTCCGGCTCGACACCCGCACCGGACCGGAGCGGTCGTCGGACCGTTGCAATCGTGGCGATGACCACCACGTTGCTCCTGGGGGGGATCGCGACGACGTTGGCGATCGTGAACGAGCGCCGCGCCTCGGTCGACACCAATAAGGCCGTGGCAGGTGGAGTGGGTGATTCCATCTCGCGCCAGGTCTCGGGGAGCCTGTT
>JBBQLA010000138.1:0-6555 GCA_038327485.1 Acidimicrobiales bacterium | reverse complement strand
CGAGGCCGGCCAACCACAGGTCATAGCCCAGCAGAGACAGGTCCTCGTCGCTGATGGCGGCGGTGCGATCCTCGACGATCTCTCGGATCCGGGTGCGTTCGGCCGCATCGGTGAACCGCAGACCGGCGTCGCGACAGACGGCGAACGCGTCGTCGCAGGCCTTGCGGCTGAAGATGAAGTAGATCGCCGGAAGCAGTCCCTCCTCTCGAAGGCGCTCGACGGTCTCGATCCGGCGGGGAGTCGCGTAACGCCGCATCGGTCGCCCGCCGCGACGGTCCGCAGTGCGGGGGTCCTGGGCGAAAGCGCGACCCTGCGGGTTCGCCTTGCCGTCGATCAGCACCGGCAGGAAGTGGTCATCGTCGGCTTGGCGATCCGACACGAGGTACCAGCTGGTGAGCTCGACGGGACGTTCCGTCTCGACGATGGTGTCGGTCGGCCCACGAACCGTCGTGATCCACTCCCCCAGCTCCGCTGCGTTGGAGATCGTTGCGGACAGACACACCAGCCGGACCGCCGGTGGGAGGTGGATGATGACCTCTTCCCACACCGGACCGCGGTACGCATCCTGCAAGTAGTGGACCTCGTCCAACACCACGTAGTGCAGGCCCTCGAGGCTCGATGACGCGGCGTAGATCATGTTGCGCAGCACTTCGGTGGTCATGACCACCACAGGCGCGTCGCCGTTGACAGCGTTGTCGCCGGTCAGCAGGCCGACGTTGTCGTTGCCGAGCGTTCGCCGCAGATCGTGGAACTTCTGGTTCGACAGCGCCTTGATCGGGGTGGTGTAGAAGACCTTGCCCCCGTTGCGGATCGCCAGCTCGATCGCCGCTTCGGCCACGATCGTCTTGCCGGAACCGGTTGGAGCCGAGACCAGGACGGAACGTCCCTGATCAAGCGAGGCAATGGCGTCGAGTTGAAAGCGGTCCAATGCGAAGCCGTCGGGCCGGATCACGACGTGCTCGACCCGGCGACATCCGCCGGCTCACTGTCCTCGCTGTCCTCGTCGTCAGGCTGCTTGCTCCGCCGTCGGTTGAGGACGCGGCCGAAAACGATTGCCAGCTCATAGAAGATGCACATGGGAATCGACAGCGCCAGCAGGCTGATCGGATCCCCACCCGGCGTGATGATGGCGACGACGGTGGTGATCCCGACGATGGCGTGGCGCCGGTACTTCCGCAGAGACGAGTTGTCGAGCAAGCCCATGATCTGCAGCGCCACCAGCACCAGCGGGAACTCGAACCCGACACCGAACCCGACCATCAGCGCGGCGACCAGGTAGAAGTAGTCGGCCGGATTGAGAATGAACTGGGTGTACCCGGCCGGACCTGAGCTGTCGGCCAGCCACGACAGCATCGGCGGCAGCGTGTAGTACGCCAGCACGGCACCGCAGGCGAACAGCACCGTCGAGGACGCAACGAAGGAGACGGCATACTTCCGCTCGTTCTTGTAGAGCCCCGGCATGATGAATCTCCAGAGCTGCCACAGGATCACGGGGAACGCCAGCAGGAGGCCGGCGAAACTGGCGACCTTCACGTGGAGCAGGAAGCCGCTGGAGAGCAGGTCGGGCACGTACAGCTGACAGGTTTGCTTGGTCCCCTTGACCGCATCGCAGTAGGGCTTGATGAGGAACTTGAAGATCCGGTCGTAGAAGAAATACGCCACCACCGCCGCGATGGCGATCGCGATCACGCTCTTGATCACCCGGTTGCGAAGCTCGCGCAGGTGATCGATCAACGTCATCTGGCCGTTGTTCTGCTCCGCACCCTTCCGCGGTCGCTTGAAGTTCGGCTTCTTCACGCCGTAGGGAGCTCGTCGACGGGACCGACGTCCGCCACGGTGATCGGCTCGACATCGCTCGCCTCGGTGAGCGGAACCGGATCACCGACTGGCTCTGGGTCGGGATCGGGGGCGAGCACCGGTCCGGACAATGTGATCATCGGGTGATCGGGCCCCACCAACACGACGGGCGCGGGGTCGGACGCTGCGTCGGTATCGGCGTCACCCTCGGCGTCGGTGATGGCCGCTCGCGCCAGTTCCGCCAGCTTTGCCCGTGGGGCGACGGCGAACTCGCCCAACTCCTTGAGCGGCTTCATTGCCGGATCGTCCATGACGTCGGCGACCTCGCTCTGCAACTGGCTGGCGACGTCTTTGATCTTGTTCATCCACTGACCGGCCTGGCGGGCCATGCCTGGAAGCTTCTCCGGACCCAGCACGACGAGCGCGAGGACGAGGATGGTCATCATCTCCGGGAACGTGAGAGTGTCGAGGAGAGCAAGCATTCCGCCGCCCGAGGTCATAGCAGCACTCTAACGGCGCGGCTCCCGGGCTCCGGCTCGCCAAGCCCAGTCAGATCGGCAGCACAGGCCGGAAGGGGGCTCAGGCTCGCTTCGTCATCGAGGCCAACTTCTCGTACCACGACTCGTCGGCGAGCAGGTGGTGAAAATCCAGCACGTCGTCATGGGTGATGGCGTCGCCCACTGGCCGCTCGGCCATCTCGTGAGGAAGATGCCAGTCGATGCACACCACGCCCGCCGCAGCGAGGATGTCGACGATCTGCTCGTCGGCTGACTTGACCTCGGTCATCTTGCAGACGGGGCAACGGAAAAGATAGGTCGACGCAGCAGTCTCGACGCAGGTTCGGACCTTCAGGTCACGCGATCGCAGCTCGACATCGCCGCATTCACTGCAAGTTGCTCGGATCAAAGCCATCGTTCGTCCTCCTGTGGCATTGATGTCCTGTCGGCAGGCTCGAGACGTGAGTTGACAATTTCCGCGACCGCGAGTGCGAGAATCTGTGCGTGAGCCAACGCATTCTCCCCCTGGAGGCTTCGGCCATCATGCTCGCTCACGGCGGCGCCGGGGCGCATCTCCCCGCAAACACCCTGGAAAGCTTTCAGCTGGCATCACGGCTCGGGGCCACCGGGATCTCGAGCACGTTGTGGGTCACGAACGATGGAATACCCGTGATCGCGGGTTCGTCAACCATCGGGCGGGGATTTCGTCGACGATCGATCGCGCAGGTCGACCGATCCGAACTGCCCCCGCACATCTCCACCCTCGATGAGGTGAGAACGGCGCTCGGCCCCGCCCTCGTCCTCGCGCTGCAACTCGGGAGCCCCGAAGTGGCCTCACCGACGCTCGCCGAGCTCCACCGAACCGGGACCCTCGGGACGACCTGGCTCCTCCACGGCGACGGAGCGGTTCTCGACCAGATCCGCTCAGTCGACGATGCTGCGCAGCTGATCTGGGTGACCCGGCTTCGCCACATCACCGAGGGTCCCGAGCGGCGCGCCGCGTCGATGCGTGACCGGGCGATCAACGGCCTCCACCTGCACCACAGCGACTGGACCGGCGGTCTCACCACCCTGTTCCACCGCTTCCGGCGCTACGCGTGGGCCGACGGCGCCCACCACGAGCGGGTCATCGCCGAGATGCTCTCGGCGGGCACCGATGCCGTGATCGGCAGCCATCCCGACCTGATGGTCGATGCCCGACGCTCGCTGGGCGAGCCGTACATCTGACGAGCAGCGCTGTCGGGCTAGAGCGACCCTGCCCTGCTGAGCGGCCAGATCCTCAGGACCGCTCGACCCACGATCAACTTCTTGTCGATCGGACCGAAGAACCGTCCGTCCTGAGACACCTTCCGATTGTCACCCAGAACCAGCAAATGACCCTTGGGAACGATGATCGGCGAATCGATCTGGGTGAACGTGTTATCGGGGAGGTAGTCCTCCTGCAGCAGCTTGCCCGAGACGTAGACCTTGCCGTCCCGACTCTCGACGGTCTCGCCCGGCAGTCCGATGACTCGCTTGATGAGGACGGCGGGATCGTTCGGGCCGGCCGGATCGTTGATCGGCCGATCGAACACGATGATGTCGCCGCGCCCGGGGTTTTTGCTCAGCTTCGACACGACCACCCGGTCACCGACCAGCAGAGTCGGGACCATCGAGGTCGACGGGATGGAGTACACCCGGACCAGGAAGGTGTTGACGATGACCACGAACACCAGCGCCACGCCGATGGTGGCCACCCAGCTCAGGATCGACTTGGACAATGCTGACTTCGACGAGGCTGACTTCGACGAGGCTGACTTGGACGAGGCTGACTTGGACGAGGCCGACTGACCGCCATTGTCCGTCTTGATTCGATCATCGGAGACGGGGGTGCCCGGGTTCATCACCTCGTCGTCACTGATCACAGGAAACCCACCCTATTCGGAGGCCAGACGCGAGCGACAGCACGGCCCACGATGGTCGAGACGCGAACGACCCCGAACACCCTCGAATCGAGTGAGAAGTTGCGGTTGTCTCCCATGAGGAACACGCATCCCGGGGGAATCTTGACCGGCACATCGAGTCGATCGGTCGCGGCTCCCCGGGCCAGGTAGGGCTCGATCAGCGCTCGGCCGTTGATGAGCACGACCCCACCGCGGGCCTCGATGATCTCACCAGGCAGACCGATGACCCGCTTGATCAGCTGGTCCGGCTCGCTGTCGGCCACCACTGACGCCGGCAGCTTCGCTGGGCGATCGAGAACCACGACGTCGCCCCGGCGGACATCGTGGGCCTCGTAGGCCAGTTTGTTGACCAGCACGCGGTCTCCCACCAGCAGCGTCGGCACCATCGACTCCGACGGGATCGAATACGACTGGAGGACAATGGTCTTCAACCCAACGGCGATCAGCGCGGCCACCAGCAGGATGGCCGCCCACTCACCCATGATCCGGCGGCTCGATGGCGGCCGCTCGGGCTGCGCCTCGGAATCGCTCGCCGTCTCGAGCGCCACGACGGGGCGCAGCGACACTGAATCCTCGTGGCTGGGGCTGGAGACGACCTCGACCGACGGCTGGGTCGGGTTCGTGGTCTGGCTGAGGGGCGACGCCGTGGGCTGGGGACTCGGCCAGAACTGCTCGGCCATGGCCCGCGCCAGAAGGTCGATCCCGGGATCACCCTCTGGCTCGCTCACCACGACGTCGCGCTCATGAGCGGTACCGAGCCAGGACAGCCCGAGCCGCGTCGGGGCCGAGTTTGCGAATGGCTGCGTCGACACCGGAGTCGCCGTCGACCTCCTCGATGGTGGCGTTCCGTCCGAGACCCATCATCAGTCGGGCGAACCAGACCTCCGACTCCACTGCCAGTCGCACGAGCGATTTTCCGTCCTCGTCGATCGTCACCGAATCAGAGGGGAAAGTTTCGCCCACCCAGGCCGCAGAGGGATCGAGTCGGAGGGTGACTCGGGGCGCTGCGGCGGCCGGCTGGTACCCATCGTGCTCGTCGATCGAGGTCGGCGCGACGAAGTGTTCGTCGAGGACCGACGCCGCGGCGATCCGGTCGACGCGGAATCGACGGAGGTCACGGGCGGTGTGACACCACGCCGTCACGCTCCAAACGCCCTCGTGGTGAGCCAGTCGATAGGGGTCGATCTGCCGGGTCGATCTGGAGTCGCGGTGCGCCGAGTAGTAGTCGATCTCCACCCGACGGGACTCGCTCAGCCCGGTCTGCAAGGCGTCGAGCACGTCGGAGTTCGCCGCGCCCAGTTCAACCTCGACCGCACCCCCCGCTCCCCCGACGACGGTGGACTCGAGCTTGGTCAACGCCCGCTGCAGCGGCCCATCGGCATCCGCGCCGGGAAGGGTCGCCGCAGCCTTCGCCGCGGCGAGCACCGAGATGGTCTGCGCCGGGGTGAGCTTGAGCGGCCGACGGAAGTATGGCCCCGGGATCACCTTCACGCGGTCGCGATTGAAGATCACCTCGTTCAGGACGTCCCAGGTTCGTGGATAGGTGCCGACGTACTGCAGCGCATCGAAATCGGCCCGTAGGTCACGCTCGCTGATGGCGAAGCGCCGACACACCTCGGCGATGCGCGGCTCACCTTGCTCGACGATCCACGGGATGATCGCCAACATGCGGCGCGCCCGCTCCGACGCGGTGATGCGCTTCACGCCGCTTCTCCCGCTCCGACGACCTGCTCCAGCCACGCGATCAGGTCGGCGCGCAGCTCCGGTGGCGACACCAGCTCCGCGTGATCTCCGAACTCCAACACGAACGACCGGAATGCCCCGACGTTCACCACCTCGATGGACAACGTGGCCGACCCATCGTCGTGCAGCTCCATCGACTCGTCACCGATGGCGAGTTGAGCTCGATCGACCTGCTCCGCGTCGACGCGGACCTTTGCCACGATTCGCTCGGCGTCGGAGGGGCCGATTCGCCACGGCTCCAGGTCGAAACGGGTTGCTTCGACCGGTGGCTCGAACGCACCTGGAGGTCCGACCTCGACGGTGTCCTCGATCCGGTCGAGGCGGAACACCCGGGTCGCGTCACGATTCACGTCGAACCCGCCGAGGTACCAGCGCCCCCGAGCGAACCGCAGGCCGTGCGCCTGCACCCTCCGCAGTTCACCTCGATAGGTGAAGGTGACCACGGCGGCGCCCGTCACTGCCGCGTAACAAGCGTCCAGGCCGGCGGGCACCGGCAGCTCGGCCACCGTGGTGACGCGGGCCGACGGGTCCTCGATACCACCCAGCTGACGCAACGCGGAAGTCGACTCGTTCTC
>JBBQLA010000137.1:0-6575 GCA_038327485.1 Acidimicrobiales bacterium | reverse complement strand
GTCGACCGTCTCCGGTAGAGCACAACGTCACCGTCGGGTCGTTGACAGTGCACCGGCAGCGCGAAATGCTGACAGGAGACGGTGACAAGGAAGTCCGATATGCGCGGGACCACGCGGAACATGCTCGTGTGCGGCTCGGCGTTCTGGCTCGCAGCCGCTGGTGGGTGTGCTCAGGCGCCACCCCAGCAGTCGTCGCCCCGGCGAGCAGTTGTCGAGCCGGAGCCGCCACGGCCCAGGGCGGTGCGCGGGCGCCCGTCGCCTCGTGGACCATGAGCGGGTACGACGCGGCGAACACCCGCCGTAGCGCGGCCTCGTCGATCACGGCGGTCAACGTGGCGACGCTGAAGTGCGAGTGGCGGTTCCAGGCCCAGGGGAGCGTTGCTGCCGCGCCCGCGGTGGTCGGCGGCTCGCTCTACTTCACCGATCTCGGTTACGACGCGTCGTTCCTCTGCGCGCGCCCGGGCTTCCCCGAGTGCGGCGGCGTGCTGCGCGCGATCGATGCTGCCAGCGGCACGGAGGTGTGGTCGCATCGCATCAGCGACTCCACCGGTGTTCGACCGTTCCTCACCAGTGAACCGCTCGACGGGTCGCGTTCGACCCCGGTGGTCGTCGGCGACACGTTGCTGTTGGCGAACCGCCCACCGCGGGGTCAGCTGCTCGATCAGGTCGACGAAACGGTCGGCTTGATCGCTGTGGATCGCTTCACGGGCAAGGAGCTCTGGTTCACGCCGGTCGAGTCGCAGCCGGCGGCGCAGATCACTGCGTCTCCGGTGGTGGCGCGTCTCAACGGCCACGACATCGCGTTCGTCGGCGTCTCCTCGAAGGAGGAGGACCTCGGTGCCCCCTATGTGTGTTGCAGCTTCAGGGGCAGTGTCGCGGCGATCGACGTGACGGCCGGCGGCACGCTGTTGTGGAAGCGATACACGACCGACGTGGGATACACCGGGGCCGCAGTGTGGGGCAGCACCCCGGCGGTCGACACCGCCACGGGCACGGTGTTCTTCACCACGGGGAACAACTACACGGTTCCGCGCGGTGTGTGCAACGAGCCCGGAGCTGTCGCTTGCACGCCCCCTGATCCCGCGACCGACTGGTACGACGCGGTCGTCGCGTTGGACACGACCACGGGCGCGCTGAAGTGGGCGAAGCAGGTGTGGCCCGCCGACGCGAACGGCGGTGACGACGTCGACTTCGGCAGTGGCCCGCAGCTCTTCACTGGTGCGCAGGGGCGAGGCCTCGTTGGCGCTGGTCAGAAGAGTGGGATCTACTGGGCGCTCGATCGCGTGACCGGCGCGATCGTGTGGCAAGCCCGCGTGGGAAGCGGCGGCGCCCGGGGCGGCATCATGTGGGGTTCCGCCGTCGACGACGCGAGCCACCGCGTCTTCGTCGCCGACGCGATCGACGCGACGTGGAACGCACTCGACACGCGGACCGGCGCGATCGTGTGGCGGACGCCCGATCCACAGGGTCCGAACGGATCGGCTCCGGTGTCGGCCGAAGCGGGCCGTGTCGCCGACATCGGCTTCGTCACGTCCGTGAACGACGTTGTGTTCGCCGGGTCGAATGCGATCACTGGCGACAACATGTTCGCCCTGCGTGCCTCCGACGGAGCGATCCTCTGGCGCCATTCCAGCGGCGGTGCCGTGGTGGCTGGCCCGGCCGTTGTGGACGGACTCGTCTACTGGGGATTCGGTTACTACGACAAGGGAGCGTGCCCCGAGCACCCCGACCACTCGTTCGTGGCGGGCTGTCCGGGCGAGGTCGGGCTCCTGAAGTTCGGCTTGCCGTCGACCTGACGAGCGGCGAGCGAAGAAGTTGCGCAATGCGTTGACGATCGAGCAGAGGCGCCGAGTCAGCCGGGCGGCCTGATGGTGACTCGTAGCGTCTCCAGTCCGGAGTAGGTCGGAGACCACCCCAGCTCCCGCTTGGCCTTGGTCGTGTCGATGATGATCGGATGGCTCGCTGCCTCGATCCATTCCGTGGCCGGCGGAACGAACGGCGGCAGCGGCACCGCGGCGAGCGCCCGCGCGGCGCGTTGAGCGAGGCTCAAGGGGAATCGCACCGGGGTCAGACCCAGTTCTCGAGCGACATCGAGTGCGGTGACGGTGCCGTCGCCCGCGATGTTGTAGGCGCCGGGCGGTCCCGCGCCGACGATGCACTGGAGCAACGCCTGGCCGACGTCAGTCTCATGGATGAACTGCATCGGAAGTGCCGGAAGCAGCACGGGGAGCCTCAGCGGAAGACGTCTGACCGCGCGAGCGGCGAGACGCACGACAGGTGCGAGTGCGTCGGGCAGCAGGTCCTTGTCTCCCGAGGCGTGGGGTCCGAGGACGATCGGCGGTCGTAACACGTAGAGCGCAATCCCAGGGTGCGCTGCGTTCTCCCGCTGCAGCATCTGCTCGAGCTCGGCCTTCTCCTGGGCATAGAAAAAGTGTCCGGCGGGTCGGGTTGGCCAGTCCTCGGTCATGCCGATCGGGTTGTCCGAATGGAACCCGTAGGCGGCGGCCGAGGACGCGTAGACGAACCGTGCGACGCCGGTCGCCGCTGCTGCACGGAACACGTTCATCGTGCCGTCGACGTTGATGCTCCGAGTGGTCGTGGCCGACGCCGTGCCGGTGACCAGGAACGCGAGGTGCACGACCACGTCGGCGCCGCGAAACGCGAGCTCGAGCGCGCCGGGATCGCGCACGTCGCCCTGCCGGTAGGACATCTTCAGCCAGCCGTGTTCGGCCGGGTCGAAGGGTCGTCGAGCGATACCGATGATCGTGCTGATCCGGTCGTCGCGCTCGAGCAACGGGATCAGCCCGAATCCCAAGGTGCCGGTGGGCCCGGTCACAGCGACGGTGAGCCCCTCGGGGTCAGCCTTCATGCGAGGACGATACCGACTCGCCCCGATCGAGCGCAGCCGGTTCGGTCTACGGTCAACTCAAAGGGCGAGAGTCTGTCCCCACCGGGGATCGATGCCTGCGTCTGGACCATCGACATGACCCAGCGACGTTGAGCATCACGAGCGGTTTGGCAACGGGCTGGTTCGGCACGGTCGAACAGACCGCGGCGGCCATGCCCGACGCCGATGGATACGTGAGCCTGTCGTTGCATGCGGGGCGACGGCAGCTTGTAGCGTGCGACCGCTGAGGGGGTCAGCGTGAGGGGATCAGCGTGAAGGAGGTCGGCGACGTCAACGGCGTCGAGGCAGGGGTGGTCGATCTCACCGGGCCGGTTCCCGGGGCGAAAGAGCTGGGCGACGGGTTCGGGTGGGTGGTCGTGGAGTTGGCTCCCGACGGCATCCTCGTGGTCGATCAGGGCGGAACGATCGTGCTGGCCAACCGCCGCGTCGAGGATCTGTTCGGCTACGCCCGTGACGCCCTCGTCGGTCGGAGGGTCGAGCACTTGATGCCCCGGCGTTTCCGATCGGCGCACCTTGGCCACCGCCACATCTATGAAGCCGACCCGCGAGTTCGCCCGATGGGGACAGGTGGGGACATCTGGGGATGTCACGCCGACGGGACCGACTTTCCGGTCGACGTGAGCCTCAGCACTGTCGTCTCCGGTATCGGCCAACGCACCGTGGCCGTGATCCGTGACGGCGCTCGACTCCACGCAGCCGAGCAGGCCGCGCGCGAACTGCTGGCGCTTCAGGACTCCGTGGCCAACGCGGTCCGGCTGAGCGACTCCGCGGCACAGCAGATCCATCTCGCGGCGCTTCGACTCACCGGACTGATGGGCAAAGCGGGTTTCGCCGATGCCGAAGCGATCAACAGAAGCCTCGGCGACATGCAGAGCGCGTTGGATCACATCCTGCACGCCGCCTTCAGCATGAAGGATCCGCCCACCCAGATGTGACTTTCGGCCGGTGTCAGCGGCCCTCGGGTTTCGTAGGGTCGATCCCGTGCCGCTCATCTACGCGTTCGATCACCACCATCGCCGCCCGCCTCGCGAGCTCGCTGATCTGCTCGGCGGGAAGGGCGCCAATCTGGCAGAGATGGCTTCGGTCCTCGAGCTTCCGGTTCCTCCGGGTTTCACCCTCGTCACCAGCGCATGTCGTGGCTACATGGACACGGGCTGGCCGCCTGGCCTCGATGCTGAACTGGACCGCCATGTGGCCCGTCTCGAGAAGCGGGTGGGTCGCTCGTTCGGCGAGGTCGACGATCCGCTCCTGGTCTCGGTGCGCTCGGGCGCACGATTCTCCATGCCCGGGATGATGGACACCATCCTCAATCTTGGGTTGAACGACCGCACAGTCCGTGGAGTGGCGAATTCGACCGGCGACGATGCGTTCGCGTACCGCTCCTACGCCCGACTGCTGTCGATGTACGGCCGGATCGTCATGGACGTCGACGCCGGCGTGTTCGACGACGCGCTCGACGCGGCGAAGGTCAGCGAAGGGGTGGCCGAGGACTCCGAACTGAGCTCGAAGAGCTGGCGGTCGCTGTGCCGCGAGCACAAGTCGGCCATCCGGGCCGCGGCTCGGCGACCCTTCCCCCAGGACCCGAGTGCACAGCTCCGGGGAGCTGTCGAGGCGGTGTTCCGATCCTGGAACGGCGCTCGCGCCATCGCGTATCGGGAGCGCGAGCACATCAGCCACGACCTGGGCACGGCGGTCAATGTGCAGGCCATGGTGTTCGGCAACCGCGACGAAGAGTCGGGCACCGGCGTTGCCTTCACCCGCAATGCAGCCACCGGCGAGAACGTGCCCTACGGCGACTTCCTGGTCAATGCTCAGGGCGAGGACGTGGTCGCCGGAGTGCGGATCACCGAACCGCTCGCCGCGCTGGCCGAGCGCTTTCCCGCGATCTACGACGAGCTGTCGGGCTACATGGACCGAATGGAGGCCCACTACCGCGACATGTTGGATCTCGAGTTCACGATCGAGCAGGGCCGTTTGTGGATGTTGCAGGTCCGGGTCGGGAAGCGGACCGGCGTCGCTGCCCTGCGGATGGCGGTCGAGATGACCACCGACGCGGCGATCAAGCTGAGTCGGTCCGAAGCGGTGAGCCGTATCACCCCTGACCACCTCGATCAGATCCTCCATCCCCGAATCACCGGCGAGGGGCTCGTCGTCCTCACGACCGGGTTGGCCGCGTCGCCGGGAGCGGCAGTCGGGGTGGCCGTGTTCACCGCAGATGACGCCGTCGATCGCGCGCGGGCCGGCGAATCGGTCATCCTGGTTCGCAAGGAGACGAACCCGGAGGATGTCCATGGCATGCTCGCAGCGTCGGGCATCCTGACGAGTCGTGGCGGGCTGGTGTCGCACGCGGCGGTGGTGGCGAGGGGCTGGGGCAAGCCGGCCGTCGTCGGGGCCGATGGGGTCGTGGTCGAGGGTCGCCAGTTCAGCGTGGGTGACCTGGTGGTCCTCGAGGGCGAGGTCATCTCGATCGACGGATCGAGCGGGCAGGTGTTCGTTGGTGCCGCCACGCTGTCGATTCCGGAGCCGACACCTGAGTTCGACACGATCCTGTCCTGGGCCGACGATCTCCGACGCGGCCATCTGGCCGTCCGAGCGAACGCGGACAACGGCCCTGACGCCGCGTTGGCGCGCCGCTACGGCGCGGAAGGCATCGGCCTGTGCCGGACCGAGCACATGTTCCTCCGCGATGACCGTTTGCCCGTGGTGCGCCGAATGATCCTGGCCGACACCCCGGCTGAGGAGTCGGCCGCTCTCGACGAGCTCCGTCGGGTGCAACACCTCGACTTCCTCGAGATCCTCGAGGCGATGGACGGCCTCCCGGTGACGGTTCGGCTGCTCGATCCGCCACTGCACGAGTTCCTCCCCAAGGTTGGCGACCTCGACCTCCGAGCTGCGACCGTGGGGCTGACAGTCGACGAGGAGCGACTCCGACGCGCCGCCAACGATTGGGCCGAGACCAACCCCATGATCGGCATCCGGGGTGTACGCCTCGCGGTGATGAAGCCGGGACTGTATGCAATGCAGGTGCGGGCTCTGCTCGATGCCGTGAGCGATCGGATCGCGGCCGGAGGTCGGCCCATCGTCGAGGTGATGATCCCGCTCACCGTGTCCCGGGCTGAGATGGCACTGGCCCGGTCGTGGGTGATCGCGGTGGCGGAGGAGTCGGGAGTCACCTCGGTGCTGCTGATCGGCACGATGATCGAGACGCCGCGCGCTGCGCTCGTCGCCGACCAGATGGCCGGCGTGTCGGATTTCTTCAGCTTCGGCACCAATGACCTGACCCAGATGACCTTCGGGTTCAGTCGCGATGACGTCGAGGCCAAGATGATGCCCCGATACGTGGCTGAGGGTCTCCTCGAGGGTGATCCGTTCGAATCGATCGACGTGGACGGGGTGGGCCTCCTGGTCCGCTCGGCGGTCGAGCGGGCCCGAGCGGTGAAACGACGGATCCCCATCGGGGTGTGCGGCGAGCACGGCGGCGACCCGGCGTCGATCGCGTTCTTCGCGTCGGCAGGGTTCGACTATGTGTCGTGTTCGCCCTTCCGCGTTCCCGTCGCTCGCCTTGCCGCCGCGCAAGCCACCCTCCTCGGAGCCGCCGAACGAGACAAGTAGCCAAAACGCACGAACCTGCTGTATAATGAAGAGGCGCGAAACTTCGCGCCTTTTC
>JBBQLA010000136.1:0-6577 GCA_038327485.1 Acidimicrobiales bacterium | reverse complement strand
AGATCGTCGGCCTGGATCGGACCCCCGCGACCGTCGCATCGATCGGGCCGATCACCAGCGCGACTGCCCGCGCGGCAGGGGTGAACGTCGACATCGACGCTGCCGTGCATTCGATCCCGGGCCTGGTCGACGCAATCGTCGCGTGGGCCGCGGGAGCTGACGCGTGACCGCACTGCCCGCAGCGATCGTCTTCGACTTCGACGGTCTGATCATTGACACCGAATGGGTCGAGTTCGTGAGCATCAACCAGGTGTTCCACGCCCACGGGTCGGAGTTGTCCGAGGACTTGTGGCGGTCGTTCATCGGGAACACCGACCATCCCCACTGGACCGAGATCCTCGAAGGGCAGATCGGCGACCGCATCGATCGAGAGCGCCTCCGCGTCGAACGGGTCGAGTCGAATCGACACGTCCTCGAGTCGTTGCCGGTCCAGCCCGGGGTGCGCGACCTCTTCGACGCCGCTGCCACCGAAGGGGTGCCGGTCGCTGTGGCCTCGTCATCGCCGCGCAGCTGGGTGGAAGGGCACCTTCACCGCGTCGGCCTGTGGGACCAGCTCGCTGCGGTCGCCACCGGTGACGAGGTCGAGAGAACCAAGCCCGACCCCGCGGTCTACCTCCTGGCCGTTGAACGGCTGGGTATCGGACCGGCCGGTGTGGTGGCCATCGAGGATTCGGTGTCGGGTTGCCACGCTGCGATGGCCGCGGGTCTCGCTGCGGTGGCAGTGCCGAGTCGCATGACCGTTGGCATGGACTTCACCCACGCCGATCTGGTGGTGGGATCGGTCACCGAGCTCGACCTGGCCCGTCTGGCTGCGCTGACCCGATGAGACGAGTGCGCACATGAGCCCGAGTCGGCCGATGATGTCGCCGGACTTCCGGGTGGCACGGGCCCTCGGCGGGAGCGTTGCCGTACTGATGTTGGGCGGCGTGGTGTGGCGATCGTCCATGAACGCGGTCGATGTGGTCGATGTGTTCTTCCTGGCCGTCGTCGCACTCCTCGCCGTGTTGGTCGGCGTGATGGCATCGAGCCGGGTCATCGTGTCTGCGGCCGACGACGTGGTGGTGGTGCGCAACGGCTGGAAGTCCCACGTCATCGCCATCAGTACGATCATCACGATCGATGCGGTCAACCCGGGGGATCGTTCGCTGGTGATCGACGCCAATTCCCGCAAGACCCAACTCGTCCGATTCGGGCTGCTCGATCGCCCGAGCGTGACGGCGGTGGCGTTGCTCCGTGAGCCGGCGCTTCGAGCCCGGTCCGCCGGTGCGGCCGGGTTGGGGTCGCTGGTCACCGAGCTGCGTTCGATCGCAGGACTCGGCAACCATCCCCGGCCTGGCAAGGATGAGCCGGGACCCGACCGTAGGATGCCGGAGTGAGCTTTCCGAACCGCCGGATGCGTCGCCTTCGCACGACCCCGGCGATGCGTCGGCTCGTGGCCGAGACACGCCTCGGGATCGACGATCTCGTCGCTCCGCTGTTCGTCCGCGAAGGCATCGACACACCCCAGGCCATCGGTTCGTTGCCGGGCGTGGTCCAACACACCCGCCCATCGTTGCTCGACGAGGTGGCCGAGCTGGTCGATCTTGGCGTCCCGGCGGTGATCCTGTTCGGGGTGCCGGCTCACAAGGACGCCATCGGTTCTGGGGCATCGGATCCGAACGGCATCGTGCAGCTGGCGCTCGTCGACCTGCGCGATCGATTCGGTGACGCCATCGTGGTCATGGCGGATCTGTGTCTCGACGAGTACACCGATCACGGCCACTGCGGAATCGTGTTGGCCGATGGTCGTGTCGACAACGACGCCACCATCGAACGCTACGCAGAGGCCTCCATCGCCCAGGCCCGCGCCGGAGCGCACGTCGTCGCCCCCTCGGGGATGATGGACGGCCAGGTGGGCGCCATCCGCGCCGCCCTCGACGCCGAGTCCTTCGACGACGTCGCCATCCTCGCCTACGCGGCGAAGTACGCATCCGGTCTCTACGGCCCCTTCCGCGAAGCCGTCGACGTCGAGATCGCCGACGGCGGCGACCGCACCACCTATCAGCAGGACCCGCGCAACCGTCGTGAGTCGATGGCCGAGGTGCTGCTCGATCTGGCCGAAGGCGCCGACATGGTGATGGTGAAACCGGCCGTGACCTACCTCGACGTGTTGTCCGAGGTGCGTGACCGGGTCGACGTCCCCCTGGGCGCGTATCACGTGTCCGGTGAGTACTCGATGATCAAGGCGGCCGCAGCCAATGGCTGGATCGACGGCGACCGCGTCGCACTCGAACAACTCACCGCCATCAAGCGCGCCGGCGCCGATCTGATCCTCACGTACTTCGCCAAGGAGGCTGCCCAGTGGCTGGCGTGACACCGACCGATACCAACGCCGGCTGGTACGAACGTGGCCTGACCCGAATCCCCGGTGGAGTGAACAGCCCGGTTCGGGCGTTCCGTTCCGTCGGCGGCACGCCGTATTTCGTGGCACGCGCCGAGGGCGCGTACCTGTGGGACGTCGAGGGCAACCGGTTCATCGACTACGTGCAGTCCTACGGCGCGTCCATCCTCGGTCACGCCCATCCGGCGATCATCGAGGCCATTCGTGAGGCGGCACCGCGCGGCACCACCTACGGCGCCCCCACGCCGGGCGAGGTCATGCTGGCCGAGGAGCTCTGCGCTCGGGTGTCGGGCATGGAACAGGTCCGTCTGGTGTCATCGGGGACCGAGGCAACCATGTCGGCGATCCGACTGGCCCGTGGGGTGACCGGCCGGGACAAGATCGTGAAGTTCGCCGGCAACTACCACGGCCACTCCGACGCACTGCTGGCGGCGGGCGGGTCCGGGGTCGCCGATCAGGGACTCACCGGTTCCGAAGGCGTCACCGCCGGAGCGGTGGCCGACACCATCGTCGCCCCCTACAACGTGGTGCCCGAGATCGACGAGACGGTCGCAGTGGTCATCGTCGAGCCGGTGGCCGCCAACATGGGCCTGGTCGAACCATCACCGGGATTCCTGGCCGGCCTTCGTGACGCGTGCGATGCCGCTGGTGCGTTGTTGTTGTTCGACGAGGTCATCTGCGGGTTCCGCCTCGAGCGCGGTGGCGCCACCGCGTGGTCTGGTGTGCAACCCGATCTGTGGTGCTTCGGCAAGATCATCGGCGGCGGCCTTCCCATGGGAGCCTTCGGGTCATCGGCCGCGGTCATGGCGCACCTGGCCCCGTTGGGCTCGGTGTACCAGGCCGGCACCCTGTCGGGGAACCCGTTGGCCACGGCGGCCGGTCTCGCCGTGCTGGGTGAGCTCGACGACGCCGTGTACGCCCACTTGATCAACAACGCGACGGTGCTGGCCGAGGGCCTCGAACTCGTCTTCGCTGACGCCGGAGTGCCGGTCGTCGTGCCACGCGTGGGCCCCCTCGTCGGGTTGTTCTTCGGGACCAATCGGCCGACCAACTACGACGAGGCCAAGTTGTCGGTTGACCTCGGTCGCTACCCGGCGTTCTTCCACGGGATGTTGCAGCGCGGCATCGCGCTGGCTCCCGGCCCCTACGAAGTGATGTTCCCGTCGCTTGCCCACACTGCCGATGATCTCGACGCGACTCTGCAGGCCGCATCCGAGGTCGCGGTCGAACTCGGAGGACTGATGTGATCGCTCTACGTTTCGAACTGGTCGAACTCGACTCCGCCGTCGAGGCGGCGGTCAACGAGTTGGTCGCCGCCAACGCAGTCGGCCGGCTGTGGGCCAAGGACTTCACGGTGTTCGGTCAGGACCCAGCCGACAACGCCAACCGCATGGGTTGGCTCGATGCCCCGGCGAGCTCGTTGCACGTGTGGCCCGACCTGGCTTCGATCGCGACGGCCATCGCAGCCAACTCCGATCACATCCTCGTGATGGGCATGGGCGGCTCGTCGCTGTTCCCCGAGGTACTCGGCGAGATGTTCGGCACCAACGCGCCAGAGCTGCATGTGCTCGACAGCACCCACCCCGACGTGGTTCGTCGGATCACCGCGGCGTGCCCGCCGGATCGCACCTTCCACGTGGCGTCATCGAAGTCGGGTACCACACTCGAGACCCGTTCGCATCTCGACTTCTTTCTCGACCGGTCGGGTGATCCCCGCCGATTCGGGGTGGTCACCGACCCCGGCTCTGCCCTCGAGAAGCGGGCCAAGGACAGCGGATTCGGCCACATCTGGTTGGCCGACCCCAACATCGGTGGCCGGTATTCGGCGCTGTCGCTGTTCGGCATGGTCCCGGCCGCGCTCATCGGCGCCGACGGCCCCGAGTTGCTCGGCGCTGCGCTCGACGAAGCCGACGCACTCGAGCCGCTCGACGGCGACGACGCTTTCAACGACGCGATGCGCCTGGCTGCCGCCATCGGAACGGCGGCCAAGGCAGGTCGCGACAAACTCACGTTCTGGCTCGACGATCGCATCGCTGCATTCGGCCCCTGGGTCGAGCAGCTGGTGGCGGAGTCGTTGGGCAAGCACGGCATCGGAGTGGTTCCCATCATTGGCGAGCCGCGTGACATCGCTGTCGATCATCCCGACGATCGGTTGATTGTGGTCATCGGCGAGGTGACCGATCGCGCGGAGGGTGTGCCGACCGTGTCGATGCCGATCGAGGAGCCCGGTGACCTGGGTGCGCTGGTTCAGCTGTGGTGCACCGCCATCGCGCTGACCGGTCGGGTGCTCGGCATCAACCCGTTCGATCAACCCGACGTCGAGTCCGCCAAGATCGCCGCACGACAGTTGCTCGAACCTACGGCCGACTCATCGGGCGACTCGACCGATCCTGCCGACACCTCGATCGATCAGGCCCTGGCCGACGTCCGCCCCGGCGACCATCTGGCCCTGTGCGCCTTCGCCGATCCGGCGACCGTGGCCGAGCCACTGGCCGCGGTTCGCGCCGCGCTCGGGCGTCGTCTCGGCGTGGCCACGTCCGCGTCGATCGGGCCCCGGTTCCTCCACTCGACGGGCCAGCTCCACAAGGGCGGACCGCGTGACCAGATCATCTTCCAGGTGGTCGACACCCCGACAGCGGACCTGGCCATCCCGGGTCAGTCCTTCACCTTCGGCACACTGATCCGGGCGCAAGCCGCCGGAGATCTGGCCGCGCTGCGTTCGGCCGGTCAGCGGGCCCATCGCGTCGATCTGGCGGCCCTCCTGGCGCTCGCCGACTGACGGTCGCTCAGCTGCGATTCAGGAACCCGAAGCCGCCACGACGAGTCGCACGGTCACCCGGTCAGCGCCGGTCGACGCCACTTCGATCGTGGAGGTGAGCCCGTTGTAGGTCTTCTTGCCGCTGCTGATGGAACCGGCGGGATTTTGCTCCCACACGGGCGACGAGTGGGTGATCAAGCGGGTGTCGGGGTTGAGAGTGATGGACGACCCGGTGGCGAACGAGTCGACGTCGTTGGCGGCCAGGGTGAAACCAACGTTCAGTGTGGCGGCGTCGAACTTCACCGACCGGTAGTCCATGAGTGAACCGGGAAACAACAGTCCGGCAGCGGTGGCCAACTGTGACGCCGATGGTGCGTCGAAGGGGAGCGTGACGGAAGGAGCGGTGACCACCGATGAGCCACCGGGCGTCGCCTGCTTGGTGCAGCCAGTGATGGCCAGCGAGGTGATGGCGACCAACGCGACGGTGATCGCAACCCGTCTCACGAGCGGCGGATCAGGCGTCGGGAGGAAGAGCGGCGTACGAGGCGATTGCCGCCTTGAACTCGGCGCTGCGCTCTGGGTACTTCTCGTCGACCATGGCCTGGATCTCGGTGTATTCCTTGACGTCGAACTTCTCGCCGCCGAACACCTCGCGCTCGTGGCGGATGACGCTGATGAGGTCGGTCGCCTTCAGAGTGTTCCAGGCGGGCATGACCTTCTCGCCGACCGGTGTCTTGTTGGCGCCGTAGGTCGCGATGCCCTGCTGCTTGAAACCGACCGACCCTTGCATCACCCAGTACAGGTGATCGGCCACCTTCGGGAACTGCTTGACCACTGCGCCACCACTGAGCTGCGGGCCGACCCCGCCGCCGCCGGTCGCGCCGTGACAGCTCGAGCACTGGCCGTAGACCGCGGCGCCGTTGGTGCGCGGACCGGCTTCGCGAGCTGACGGCTTGTCGAGGGTGAGGCCGTAGACGATCGCCCAAAATGGAAGCAGTGCCAGCACGCCGGCCGCCCAGAACGGGATCTTCTTTCGCTCGAGTGCAGCCTGGACGTAGGGAGCGACGGGCGGAGGAGGCGGCGGTGCCGACTCGGTCTGCGTGGCCGGGGCGGCGGCACCGGTGGTCGCAGGAGCGTCGGCGGCAGCCCGCTCGAGCGAGGCGGACGCAGCCGGGGTCGACGCGGCGGCGATGTCGTCGCCGCCCAAGCCCATGGCACTACGCCGGGCACGGCTCCGTTGAAGCAGATGTTCTGGTACTTCGGTCAACGCAGCCTCCGGCTGGTGATCGGCGCGAACTCGGAATCGGGACGGGCCCGACCGCCTTCACTCTATGCAGATCCGCACCGAACGAACCAAGTGTGCGGTCCGAGATCGACACGTCCGACGGAGGCGTCTCGGCGAGGCCGTCGAAGGTGCCGTGGAGGGTGCGGTCGACGTC
>JBBQLA010000135.1:0-6592 GCA_038327485.1 Acidimicrobiales bacterium | reverse complement strand
GCGGGCCAGCCGCCGCCACGTCGCTGCCGAACCTGGGGATCGTCACCGCGCGGGGTGAGGTCGAGCGGGCTGTTGGCGACCGGGCTGCCGTCGACGGGGGTGGTGTCGGTGCCGCTCACATCCACCTCCGTGATTCCGGTGGTACCTGCTGGGACAACTTGCGTCCCTTGCGGATCGTGTTCACCGAGTACCAGGCCAGGGGGACGAGCGTGAGCACCCAGGCCAGGATGATCAGCCACCAGGAGTTGGTGGTGATCTCCGCCGCCATCACCAGCGCGCTCACGGCTGGGCCACCGGAGGTCGGTACTCGGAGCGGCGATCGTCGATGGCGGCGTCGATGCCGACTTCGTCGAGGCGTTCGGTCAACCACAGGACCCGGAACCGGTGGATCGACAACCACAGGCCGATCAGCAGGAAGACCACCATGGCCAGCATCAGGGTGAAGTACTGATTGCCCGAGATGTTCGGATTGATCTTGCCGAGCACGGTCTCGTTCTGATGCAGCGAGGCCCACCACTCGACCGACTTGTGCACCACCGGGATGAGGCACGCCGCGGCGATCCCCACGATGGCCGAGCGGGTCGCCCGGGTTCGGGGCGTGGCCGGGAGGCCCCGCACAGCCAGGTAGCCGAGGTACATGAGGAAGAGCAGCGCCGTGGTGGTCAGGCGGGCGTCCCACACCCAGAACGCACCCCAGGTCATGCGCCCCCAGATGGCGCCCACGATCAGGGTGAGTCCGAGCATCAGCGTGCCGACCTCAGCCGTGGCATGAGCCGCCAGATCGGAGAAGGTCGACCGCTTCCACAGGGTGAAGACGCTGAACCCCGCGTTGGCGATCATCAAGCAGTACGCCGCTGTCACCGTGGGGACGTGCACGTACATGATCCGCACTGATTCACCGAGCCGGACATCGGCGCCGGTGACACCGAAGGCGTACAAGCCGACGATCGCCAATCCGACCAGGCAGATCAGGCCCAGGATTCGAGTTCCACCAGACGATGTCGACGTCACGGCACCTGCGGCGGGGGCCACTGATGTGTCGGTCATGTTTCCTCGGTCATGTTTCTTCTAGGAGGGGACCCCACACGGCAACACCGAGAGTGAGATACACCACCGCGAATATGCCAAGCATTGCCGCCCACTGCCAGCCACCACCAACCCCGCGACCCAGCGCCGTCTCGAAAGCCCGGCTGGCGGCCAACAGAACCGGTGCCAACACAGGCAACAAGAGCAGCGGCAGGAGGGTGTCGCGATTGCGGAGTCCCGCGGCAAGTGGGCCGTACAGCGAGCCCGCCGCGGCGATCCCGAGCGTGGCGGCAAGGGTCGTGACGATGAGCAGGCCTGCGCCCGACGGGGTCACGTCGTAGAACACGATCACGCACAGACCCAACACCAACTCGATGATCACGAGCTGGCAGAACAGCGATGCCGCCTTGCCCAAGAAGATGCCCCCGGCGCTGAGGCCGGAGAGTCTCAGCGCATCGTTGATGCCGTCGTGTCGTTCGATGGCAAAGGACCGCTGGACGATGATCACCGCCGAGAACAGCACAGTCACCCAGAACAGCCCCGAAGTGGCCCGGCGCAGCAACGCCGTGTCGGCGTCGAGGGCGAACCCGAACAGCAGCACCACCGCCAACACGAACGGCAGCACCTGGTTGACGGCGACGCGCGATCGAGCCTCGAGGCGGAGGTCCTTGCCGGCGACGATCCGAGCGTCACGGAGCACGATCGGGCGCTCCAGTCGGAGACGAGCTGTCCTGCACGACGGTGCCGCCGTCGATGGTGACCCGTCGACTCGCCACGGCTTCTGCGCGATCCAACTCGTGGGAGGCGAAAATGACGGTGGCTCCCACCCGTGCAGCTTCGCCGATGAGACCGTCGACGAGGTCGCGGGCCTGGGCGTCGAGCCCAGCGTGTGGTTCGTCCAGCAGCCACAAGCGAGGCCGCCGGACCAGCATGGCGGCGAGCGAGGCACGGCGGCGTTGGCCGGCACTGAGCCGCTCGACGGTCAGCGACCTCACGCGCTCCGCCAGCTCCACACGGTCCAACGCGGCAGTGGCGTCCGCTGCGTCGACACCGGCGGCTCGGGCCCAGAACTGCACGTTCTCCATCACGGTCAGATCGTCATAGAGACCGGTGGTGTGGCCCATGAGACCGATCAGCGGCCGGATGGCCTTGCGGTCGACCGACAAGTCGACGCCAAGAACTTCCACGTGGCCTCGGGCTGGGGGAATGAGCCCAGCGCACAGCCGCAGCAGTGTGGTCTTGCCGGCACCGTTCGGGCCTCGCAACAACACGATCTCGCCCGCATCGACATCGAGGTCCACTCCGGCCAGAGCAGGGAATCGTCCGAGCAGGGCGACCGCGGCGCGGAGGTGGACGACCGGGGACATGAGCAACCCGAAGGCTACCGACCACTCGTGCGACTGAGCGATCTCACCCGGCGTCGCAGCACGAGGCGCCGCCACCGCTACCGTGACCACGTGTCCCGACTGCTCGGCGCCCTCGGCCGAATCCTCATCACCGCCGGCGTGCTGATCCTGCTGTTCGTCGGTTTCCAGCTGTGGGGCACCGGACTCGAGGAGTCGTCCCACCAGGACGCGCTCGGCGGTGAGCTGGCGGCCCGCGTTCCCACGGTGAAGGGCAAGGTGGCAGACTCCAGCGACGCCGCGGCGACCGCGGAGCAGCTGCAGTCCATCGATCCGCAGACGGCGGCCACCACCGCACCGCCGGCGGAAGGCCAGGCTCTCGGGGTCATCGAGATCCCCAAGATCGGATTGCAGAAGTTCATTGTCGAAGGCACCGCAAAACCTGACCTGAAGAAGGGGCCCGGCCACTACATGGGAACCCCGTTGCCGGGACAAGCGGGGAACGCCGCGATCGCGGGGCACCGCACCACCTACGGCGCCCCGTTCAACCGCATCGACGAGCTGGTGCCGGGTGACCTGATCGAGACCTACACGTCGCAAGGCAAGTTCACCTACAAGGTCATGGCGCCGCCCCGAGAGGGCATCCATTCGGGGGCCGGTTGGTACACAGTGAAACCGACCGAGTCGTCAGTACTCGACAACACCACCGACAACCGATTGACCTTGTCGGCGTGCCACCCGAAGCGCAGCGCCGCCGAGCGGATCATCGTGACGGCCGTGCTGGTGGCGAACCCCGCACCGACGACGCCGTCCGCCGAGCCGAAGACGGTGACCAAGGCCGGCGCATTCGACAAGGCCGCGGCGCTCGAAGCATCTGTGGGCGGCGACGCCAAGGCGCTGTACCCGGCCATCCTGTGCGCCATCGGCGCCGCGCTGGTGTGGCTGCTGACGTGGCTCGCGACCAAGAAGTTCCGCAAGCTGTGGAGCTACCTGGTCGGCACGCCGGCGTTCTTCGCTGTGCTGTGGTTCTGCTTCCTCTACATCGACCGGTGGCTCCCGTCATTCTGATGGCGGCTCGTCGAGTGAGGTTCGCCGCGGCCATGGCGACGGTCGCCGGGATCCTGGCGGTGACAGTGGCCGGGTGCAGCGGCTCCACGGCTGGTTCCACCGGAGGGACGGTCAGCACCGTCGTCGATCCGACCACCACCACCGAGCCGCTCGGACTGCAGGGCCAGCCGACCACCATCGACAAGATCACCGTCGGTCAGTGCGCCAACGACGTGCCCGACCTCAACCAGCGACTGTTCGCAGTCCTGCTCATCGGCTGCGAGCAGCGCCACACGTACGAGGTGTACTTCCAGTTCCGCTACCCCTCCGGCGCCGCGGTCCTGCCCGCGGGGACCCCCTATCCCGGCTAGACCATGGTTCGGAAGGCGTCGGAGACCGAGTGCTACAACCAGTTCGAAGCGTGGATGGGCTCGGCGTGGACCGAGTCGAACTTCGACATCCAGACGTGGTGGCCGTCGAAGACGTCGTGGAACACCGTCAACGACCGCCGCGTGACGTGTGCCGGCTACCAGCTGAGCGGCAAGAAGACGATCGGCTCCGCCCGCGGCACCAAGGGCTGAGGGGGTCAGCGACCTTCGAAGTTGGGAGCGCGGCGCTCAGCGAAGGCGGCGCGGCCCTCGGCGAGATCCTCGCTGGCCCAGGCCCGACGGAACGCCGCTGTGTACTCGGGCTCATCGAGTCGGCGCTCCAACAGGTTCAGCCCCAGCTTGGAGCCCGCCAACGCCAACGGCGCCAACGTGACGATGCGCGACGCCACCACCCGCGCCGCGTCGAGGTCACCGACCTGCTGGACGAAGCCGAGGCGATGACCGTCGCCCGCTGTGAGCACCTCCGCGCTCAGCACCAGATGCCGAGCGGCTCCGGCCCCGAAGGTCGCCACCAGCCGCTGCAAGGTCCAGTGGTCGACCATCAGGCCCAACTTGGCGACCGGGACGGCGAAGCGGGCATCGTCGGTGGCGACGCGGAGGTCGCACGCCACTGCCAGCTGCATGCCTAGGCCCATGCACGAGCCCGAGATGGCCGCGATGGTCGGCACCGCGGCGTCGGCCAGGCGGTCGAGCATGACCCGCAAGCGCTCGGTGAACGCCAGGTCCTCGAGTTCCTTGAGGTCGGCGCCGGCGCAGAAGTGGCCCTCGACCCCGGTCAACACGATGCAACGGGCACCCTCGCTCAGCGACGCTTCGATCGCTTCATCGAGCTCGGCGACCGCCTCGAAGTTCAGCGCGTTGCGCCGCTCGGGCCGGTCGATGGTGATGGTCGCGATCGAACCCTCGATCGTGCGTCGGATCATCGACGACTACGAAGGATCGATCTCGAAGGCGAGGTCGCCTTCCTTGACCTGCGCCTCGGGAGCGATGTGCACCGCTGTGATGGTGCCGGCGCACGGCGACTCCACCGGAATCTCCATCTTCATGGACTCGAGGATGGCCAGCTCGGCCCCAACGGCAACCACGTCGCCCACCTTCGCTGGGACCTTCCACACGTTGGCGGTGATCTCGACTCGGATCTCCACGATCAGCGGCCGATCCCGGGCTGCACGACCATGGCGAACAGCGCCACGACCAGGGCGAGGTGCATGATGCCGACGAACGGAGCAGCGTTCTTTCCGTTCTTGTAGGCCTTGACGGCCAGGAATACCGCCACGCAGGCCACCAACCAGGTGGTGAAGCTGATCGACACCCAGGCCTGCTGGAAGTAGTTGATGCCCGAGTCGGACTTGGCGATCGACACGTTGGCCACACCGGTGAGCACGAGGACCGCCAGCGCCGGGGCCTGGATGTAGGTGCCGTACTTGGCGAGCGCCTGGCCCGAATCAGGGTTCGAACGTGCAATCATCGGCTGAGCGAAACCGATGCCGAAGACCATGATCGCCGAGAGGACGTGGACGATCAGGATGACCTGGGTGACCGCTGTGGTGTGCATGAAGAGTGTCTACACCGCCCCGACCGCTCAGACCGGGAGCACGCCGTGCTTTCGCCACGGGCGGGCCACCTGCTTCGTCTCGCTGATCCGCAGCCCGGCCGCGATCGAGGCCCGGGTGTCGGCGGGGTCGATCACGTCGTCGATCTGACCCCAGCCGGCCGCGACGTAGGGGTCGATGTTGGCCCGGATCATCTCGGCCAGCTCCATCTTGCGGGTGTTGCGTTCCTCGCCCTCGGGATACTGATCGAGCTCTTTGCGGAAGGCGATGTTCACCACACCGTCGGGACCCATCACGGCGATTTCGGCCGACGGCCACGCCACCAAGTGATCGCACTCGTAGGCCAGGCCATTCATGACGAAGTAGCCGGCCCCGTAGCTCTTGCGAATGATCACCGAGATCTTGGGCACGGTCGCTTCGGAGGTGGCGAACAGCATCTTGGCGCCGTGACGGATGATCCCCTGCTGCTCCACGACCGAGCCCACCACGAACCCGGGCACGTCGTGGAGGAACACCAGCGGAATCGAATAGGCGTCGCACAACCAGATGAAGCGGGCGGCCTTGTCGGCGGAATTCACGTCGAGCGCCCCGCCCAGCACCATTGGTTGATTGGCCACGATGCCCACGGCCCTGCCGTCGATGTGGGCCAGCGCCGTCACCAGGTTGCGGGCCCACGCTCCCTTGATCTCGAACACGTCGCCGTCGTCGACGATCTCAGCGATCACCTTGCGCATGTCGTAGGCGCGACGCGGCGCAGTGGGGACGATGTCGTAGAGCGACTCGACCCGTCGGTCGGCCGGGTCATCGGTCGGCCGCAGCGGCGACGGATCGGTGTTGTTCGACCCGAAGAAGCTGAGGTACCGCTTCACCACCTCGATGCACTCGGCGTCGTCGGCGACCTCGAGATCGGCGACACCGGAGACCTTGGTGTGCACCTCGGAACCGCCCATCTCCTCCTCGGTCACGTCCTCGCCGGTGGCGGCCTTCACCAGGTGACGACCGGCCAACGCCATGGAGCTCACGCCTTTGACCATCACGATGAAGTCGGTCAGCGCAGGGATGTAGGCGGTACCGGCAGCGCAGTGACCCATGAGCGCGGCCACCTGGGGAACGACGCCCGACAACGCCACCTGCTCACGGAACAGGGCCCCAGCGCCCGCGAACGTCGACCCGGTCCCCGACCCCACCCGAGCACCCGCCGAGTCCAGCAACCACACGATCGGGATGCGCTGAC
>JBBQLA010000134.1:0-6638 GCA_038327485.1 Acidimicrobiales bacterium | reverse complement strand
TGATCGTGCGCAGGTACCTCGCTCTGCTGGCGACCGCCGCCGTCATCGTGGTGGCGGACCAGTTGTCCAAGAACTGGGCCGAATCGTCGTTGGCGCCAACGGGTCGAGTGGTGAAGGTGGCCCTCGGGGTCGAGTTCCGTTTCGCCCAGAACCAAGGCATGGCGTTCAGCCGGTTCAGCGGCGCCGGGCCGATCATCGGCCTCGTCGCCGTGGTCATCGTGGTGGGCCTGCTGGTGTTCTCCCGCACCATCTCGTCGCTGCCGTCGCGCATCATCATCGGCGTGGTCATGGGTGGCGCGCTGGGCAACCTCGTCGATCGACTCGTCCGCGATCCGGCCTTCGGTCGTCCGACCGGGTTCCTGCGCGGCGCGGTGGTCGACTTCATCTACACGTCGTGGTGGCCCACCTTCAACATTGCCGATGCATCGATCGTGGTGGGCGGCATCCTGCTGGCGATCGTGGCGTGGCGCACCCCGGTCGAGCCCGTCGATTCAGTCGACGCGGCGCCATCGGACACAGCGTGATCTCCGAGGAGATTCCCGAGTCACTGGCAGGCGAACGGATCGACCGGGTGGTGGCCATGTTGTCGGGGTGCACCCGCGCCGAGGCCCACGACGCCGTGGCCGCCGGCACCGTCACCATCGACGACGTCGTGGCCGCCAAGCCGTCGATCAAACTGCTCACCGGCCAACGCGTCGTGATCTCCGACGACCCCACACGACCGCCCGTGGACCCCGAGCCGGACGAGTCGGTCGAGGTCACCGTCGTGTTCGAGGATGCGTCGATCATCGTGGTCGACAAGCCCGCCGGCCTGGTGGTGCATCCGGGCGCCGGTAACCACGACGCCACGCTCGTCAACGGCCTCCTGGCCCGCTATCCGGAGTTGGCTGACGTGGGCGAGCGTCACCGCCCGGGCATCGTGCACCGCCTCGACAAGGGCACCTCTGGCCTCATGGTGGTGGCCCGCACCGACGACGCGTATCACGACCTCGTGTCCCAGCTCGCCACCCACCAGGTCGAGCGCCACTACCGGGCGCTGATCTGGGGTCACCCCGAGACGGTGCGGGGCACGATCGACGCTCCCATCGGTCGCTCCCGACGGGACCCGCTGCGCATGACCATCAGCGCCGATGGTCGTTGGTCGCGAACCCACTATGAGCTGCTCGACCGATATTGGGAGCCCGCCGAGGTCAGCCTGATGGAGTGCCGGCTCGAGACCGGCCGCACCCACCAGATCCGCGTGCACCTGAAGTCGATCGGCCATTCGGTGGTCGGCGACGATCTCTACGGCGGTGTGCGACCGGTCATCTCGGTGGCCCGGCCGTTCCTGCACGCGGCGCACCTCCGTTTCGACCACCCCGAGACCGGTGACCAGGTCGGCTTCGACGCGCCGATGCCGGCCGATCTGGATCGGGTGCTCGCCGGGCTGATCGTGCCCGAAGCCGGTCTGGGCCGAGGTGAGCAGGTCTGATCGCTCAGCCGGGTTGTCCAGGCCAGAGCGCTTCGCCCCGAGTGATCGAGGCCAAGTCGGCCAACGACCATCCGTCGAGCATCTTGCGCATCTGATCGCCGACTTCGCCCCAGATCGACAGCAAGACGCACTGTCCCTCGTGGTCACACGCCCCATTGGTGTGGGGCTTGCCGAAATCACCGGCCTGAATCGGTCCGTCGACAGCGGAGACGATCTCGGCCAACGAGATTTCTGACGCGTCTCGCGACAACACGTACCCGCCGCCGACCCCACGTTTGGATCGCACGATGCCGGCACCTTTGAGCGCCAGCAGGATCTGCTCGAGGTACGGCTGTGGAAGCCCGGTGCGCTCGGCGATGTCACGCACCGAGGTGGGCCCGTCGGCTGAGTTCAGCGCCAGCGACAGCAGCGCGCGGCTGGCGTAGTCCCCCCGCGTCGACACCTTCACCGGGAGACCCTCATCCGGACATCGTAGGCAGCGCGACAGCGGGTCGCGCTGCCGGTACGGTGGGGGACACGGACCTGCACCCGAATTCAGCTGGCGGCGAGAACGACCGACCGATGTTGCCCGATTATTCGGGCGCGTGTGTGAGCGGGATCGTGCCCGCGCTGATGGATGATCCCGACGGTCTGCCGGGGTGGATGCCAGCCACGCTGCACGGCGCCGACCAGGTCGTGGTGCTCGTGCTCGACGGGCTCGGGTGGGAGCAGTTCATCACCCGTCGCGAGATCGTCCCCACCCTCGCAGCGATGGAGGGGGTGCCCATCACCACGGTGTGCCCGACCACCACCGCAACAGCGTTGACGTCGATCGCCACCGGGACCCATCCGGGCGATCATGGCGTGGTGGGGTACCGCATCGCCATCGGTCACGACGTCTTGAACGTGCTGCGATGGACCACCGCTCGCGGCGACGCCCGCCATTCGATCGAACCCGAGAGCGTGGGGTTGGCCGAGCCGTTCATGTACCAACGGCCGCCGATCGTGGTGAGAGCCGAGTTCGAGCACTCCGGGTTCAGCCGCGCCCACCTGCGCAACACTCGATTCGTCGGCTACCGCACCATGTCGACCCTCGCCATCGAGGTGGCGCGGCTGCTCCGGGCCGGCGAACCGTTCGTGTACGCCTACTACGACGGCGTCGACAAGGTGGCTCACGAGTACGGCTTGGGCGAGCACTACGACGCCGAGCTAATTGCCATCGATTGGATGGTCGAATACCTGATCGGCGTGCTGCCGCCCGACGCGTCGCTGGTCATCACCGCCGATCACGGCCAGGTCGACGTGGGTCGAAACGTCATCCGTCCCCACCCCGAAGTGCTGAGCGCCACACAGTTCCAGAGTGGTGAGGGCCGTTTCCGGTGGTTACACGCGTTCCCCGGTTCCGAGCGCGAGCTGCTCGAAGCGGCGCGGACTCACCACGGAGACGTGGCCTGGGCGGTCAGTCGCGACGAGGTGGTGGCCGACCACTGGTTCGGGCCAACGATTCGCGACGAAGTGATCGGCCGGCTGGGCGACGTGGCGTTGGTGGCGCGTGCTGACGTGTCCTTCGACGACCCGGCCGACACCGGCCCGTTCGATCTGATCGGTCGGCACGGTTCGATGACGTCCGCCGAGGTGCTGGTCCCGCTGCTCGCGGCTCGGCGGTAGCTTTCGGACTCATGCCCGACCAGTCGTCCGACCCAGCCGCGTCCTCACCCGTTCCTGCACCCGAAACCGAGCACGTGGCGCCCGACGGGGTCGAGCTCACGACCGACGGCGCCATCGAGACCGAGGACGGCCACAACGGTGGGATCGAGTCACCGGCCAAGATCATCCGTATCGGCGCCATGGTGAAGCAGTTGCTGGAAGAGGTCCGCAACACCACCCTCGACGACGCAGCTCGCGAGCGGCTGAAGGACATCTACGGCAACTCGTTGGCCGAGCTCCAGGACGCCCTGTCGCCAGAGCTGAGCGAGGAACTCGACCGGCTCTCCCTCGACTTCTCCGCCGACGCGGTGCCCAGCGACGCCGAGTTGCGGGTCGCTCAGGCGCAGCTGGTGGGGTGGCTGGAAGGCCTGTTCCACGGCATCCAGGCCACGCTGGTGGCTCAGCAGATGGCCGCTCAGCAACAGCTGCAGGGCATGCGTGGCCAACTTCCAGAACGCGCCTCGGGGCCGGCGGGCGGGCCCGGGTACATCTAGTACGTTCGACCCGTGGCCAGTTCGTTCGTCCATCTGCACCAGCACACCGAGTACTCGATGCTCGATGGGGCGGCGCGGGTCGGCGACGTAGCGGCCTCGGCAGCCCAGGACGGCCAGCCGGCGATCGGCATCACCGACCACGGCAACATGTACGGCGTACTCGACTTCTATCGAGCCTGTCGGTCGGTCGACGTCAAGCCGATCATCGGCTCCGAGTTGTACATGGCGTACGAGGATCGCCGGGAGCGACTGCAGCTTCGGGGCAGCCGCATGGACGACTCGGGCGGCGAGGCTGAAGGGGGCAAGAAGCCCTACTACCACCTGACCACGCTGGTGGAGAACGAGGTCGGCTACCGCAATCTCATCCAACTGTCATCTCGGGCCTTCATGGAGGGCTACTACCGCAAGCCCAAGATCGATTGGGAGATCCTGGCCGAGCACTCCGAGGGTCTCATCGTCACCACCGGCTGCCTGGGCGGTCACGTGTTGCAGTCGATGATGAACCAGGGTTTCGAGGCGGCGTGCGACAAGGCCGGTCGTCTGCTCGAGATCTTCGGCCGCGACCACTTGTTCGTCGAGCTGCAGGACCACGGCATCCCCGAGCAGACCCGCACCAACCCCATGCTCATGGATCTGGCCAAGCGGCTGAAGCTGCCGCTGCTGGCCACCAACGACAGCCACTACGTGGGCCGTGAGAACGCCGTCGCCCACGACGCGTTGCTCTGCGTGCAGACCAACAGTCAGCGGTCCGACCCGAATCGCTTCAAGTTCCACGGCGACGAGCACTACCTCAAGACCGCAGCCGAGATGCGTGATTTGTTCAGCGAGGTCGAAGTGGCGTGCGACAACACGTTGTGGGTGGCCGAGCGGTGCGAGCTCGAGATCGAGTTCGGCAAGGTCGAGCTGCCCAACTTCCCGCTGCCTGCCGGTTTCGAGGCCAACGGCGACTACCTGGCTCACCTCACACTCGTTGGCGCCAAGCAACGTTGGGGCAACGATCTGCCGGCACACGTGTCGGACCGGTTGGCCTTCGAGCTCAAGGTCATCGAGGACATGGGTTTCAGCTCGTACTTCCTCATCGTGTGGGACCTCATCCGCCACGCCCGGGACGCCAACATCCGCGTTGGACCGGGCCGTGGCTCGGCGGCCGGCTGCGCAGTGGCGTACACGCTGCGGATCACCGATCTCGATCCCATCAAGTACGACCTGCTGTTCGAACGGTTCCTGAACCCCAGCCGAATCTCCATGCCCGACATCGACATGGACTTCGACTCCCGATACCGAGACGAAATGATTCGCTACGCCGCCGAGAAGTACGGCCGCGATCGGGTGGCGCAGATCGTGACCTTCTCCACCATCAAGGCCCGCGCCGCCGTGCGCGACGCCGCCCGGGTGCTGGGACTGCCCTACGCGGTGGGCGACCGAGTGGCCAAGGCCATGCCGCCGCTGGTGATGGGCCGCGACACCCCGCTGCGGGCCTGTCTGCACGAGGACCCGAAGTACGCCGAGGGTTACAAGATGGCGGGCGAGATCCGCGAAATGTACGCCAACGACCCCGAAGCCAAGGAGGTCATCACGGTCGCCGAGGGGCTCGAAGGACTCCGCCGTGGCGACGGCATCCATGCCGCGGCGGTGGTCATCACCCGTCATCCCCTCACCGACTACCTGCCGATCCAACGCAAGCCCGAGGCCGGCGGCAACCCCGAGGACGCACCGGTCGTCACCCAGTACGAGATGCACGGCGTCGAGGACCTCGGCCTGCTGAAGATGGACTTTCTGGGGTTGCGCAACCTCGATGTCATCTCCGACACGCTCGCGCTGATCAAGGCCAACTCCGGCGTCGACATCGACATCGACAACGTGTCGCTGGAGGACCCCAAGACCTACGAGCTGTTGGGTCGGGGAGACACCATCGGCGTGTTCCGGCTGGAGTCGCCGCCCATGCGGGCGCTGATCCGGTCGCTGGCGCCCGACTGCTTCAAGGACGTGGCGGCACTCGTGGCGCTGTATCGCCCCGGGCCCATGTCGGTGACCATGCACACCGACTATGCCGACATCAAGAACGGTCGCAAGCCGATCACGTACTTCCATCCCGAGGCCGAAGAGATCCTCGAGGACACCTACGGCCTGATGATCTATCAAGAGTCCGTGATGCGGGTGGCGCAGCACTTCGCCGGATACTCGCTCGCCGAGGCCGACAATCTGCGCAAGGCCTGTGGCAAGAAGAACCGCGAGCTCATGGCCAAGGAGCGCGACAAGTTCGTGCAGGGCGTGACCGACACCGGCAAGGGCTCGGTGTCGCTGGGCGACGAGTTGTTCAACATCATCGAGCGGTTCGCCGACTACGCCTTCAACAAGAGCCACAGCTACGGCTATGGGCTGATCGCCTACCAAACGGCGTACCTCAAGGCGAACTATCCGACCGAGTACATCTCGTGTCTGTTGACGAGCGTCAAGGCCAACCTCGACAAGGCCGCCATCTACTTGTCCGAGTGCCGAACCATGGGCATCGACGTGACGGTGCCCGACGTGAACCGGGCGTGGCGCGACTTCGCTCCGAGCGACGGACAAATCGTGTTCGGGCTCTCGGCGGTGCGGAACTGCGGTGAGACGCTGGTCGACATGATCGTGGAGGAACGAGAGGCCAACGGCTCGTTCGTCGACTTCTACGACTTCTGCGAACGGGTCAACACCCAGGTGCTCAACAAGCGGACCATCGAGTCGTTGATCAAGGCTGGCGCCTTCGACAGCGTCGGACATCCCCGACGAGGACTGCTGTCGGTCTTCGAGCAGATCGTCGACTCGACGGTGGCGCGCCGCAAGGAGCACGACATGGGCGTCATGTCACTGTTCGGCGAAGTCGGTGACGGCGCCGGCGGGGCGTTCGACGAGCGAGTGGCCATCCCGGCCTGGGAGTTCGAGAAGAAGCAGCAGCTCGCGGCCGAGAAGGAAATGTTGGGCCTGTACGTGTCCGACCATCCGCTGTT
>JBBQLA010000133.1:0-6659 GCA_038327485.1 Acidimicrobiales bacterium | reverse complement strand
CGAACACGATGGCCGGGGCCATCTCCTTGGCCTGGCGGAACAGATCGCGAACGCGCGCCGCTCCCACGCCCACGAACATCTCCACGAAGTCGGACCCGGAGATGGTCAGGAACGGCGCGTTGGCTTCACCGGCGACCGCTTTGGCCAACAACGTCTTGCCGGTCCCCGGTGGGCCATAGAGCAACACCCCGCGAGGGATCTTGGCCCCGAGCTTGCGGAAGCGTTCGGGGTCGCGGAGGAACTCAGTGATCTCCGCCAGCTCTTCGACGGCCTCCTCGGCCCCGGCGACATCCGCGAACGTCACACTCCCCTTGGTGGCATTCGCCTTGCGAGCCTGCGCCCGGCCGAATCGATTGGCTCGGCCGCCGCCCTGCATCTGCATGACGAACCACAGGAACACGCCGATGACCAACACGGTGGGGACCAGCTGGGTGGCCAGCGAGCTCCATGTCGAGTCGTCCTCGTTGTTGCCGGTCACGCGGATGTCGGCGGCCAACAGGTCCTTGGCGAGCTGCTCGGAGTACTGGTGGGGATACACGGCGCGATACGTGGTGCCGTTGACCAACGTGCCCTCGACGTGGTTCGACTTATCGAACAGTTCGGCGGTCTTGATCTGCCCCGCTGCCAACTTCGAGCTGAATTGATCGAGGCGGATCTCGGTGGGAGGCGACGCCGTCAGCGGCACCACGATGGCGATGGCGAGGAGGACTGCGCCCGCCGCAGCCCAGATCCATCGGTTCCTCGCCAGCGCGCGCACCAGGTCAGGGTACCGATCGCCGCGAGCGTTCGGGCCCGCCCCTCAGCGGGTCAGTGGGTCGTTCGCCCGGTCGTACAACGCCAGGTGTCGCAGGTTGCGGTAGCGCTGATCGACGTCGAGGCCGTAACCCACGATGAAGTCGTCGCCGATGCTGAAACCGCAGTACTTCACCCCGAGACCGCTGAGGTCGCTGCGATTTCGAGCCAGCAGCGAGCACACCTCGAACGACGCCGGCAGCCGGGCCATGAGCGTGCGGCGCAGGTAGCGCAGGGTGAGGCCGGAGTCGACGATGTCCTCGATGAGCAGCACGTCACGATCGGCGATGTCCTGCTCGAGGTCCTTGACCAGACGAACGACGCCACTCGTCGACGTGGCGCTGCCGTAGGACGACACCGCGATGAAGTCGACCTCGAGCGGCAGGTCGATGCTGCGCGACAGGTCGGTCGTGAACGCGTAGGCCCCCCGCAACACGCAGACCAACAGTGGACGACGACCCTGATAGTCGGCCGTGATCTCTGCGCCGAGCTCACGGATGCGGGCGGCGATCTGCGCCTCGCTGAACAGCGTGTCCCCGATCCCGCCGTCGGAGTCCATGAAGCCCACGAGCTCACCCTACCGGTCGCTGCCAGCGCAATCTTCCCCCGCTTCGCACGACCCGCCAGCCGGCCACCACGTCACACGATTCGGCTCGCATCGCGGCGACATCGAGGATTCGACCGATGGCTGCGGCGTCAGGACTGTGGTTCGATCCGGTCTCGGATCGCCACGCCGCTCGGACGGCCATGGCCGCCACCGCCGCCGGACAATCTGCCAGCGAGCGAGCGTCGGTGGCATCGACGTCCGCTACCAACGAGTCCAACAGATCGACGACTTCCCGCTGGTGCAACGCGGCGCGACAGATCAACGGAACGACATCGCGTCCGGCCACCTCCGAGAGCAACGGAATCACTTCGTCGCGGACCCGGTTGCGGGTGAACGACGGATCAGCGTTCATCGGATCCGTGATGACGCTCAGGCCGAGCTCGGCGCACAGCGCGTGAGTCTCGGTCCGCCTCAGCGCGAGGATCGGACGGCGGTCGGCCGACATGGCTGCCAATCCCGCCGGTCCCGCTCCCCGAAGCAGATGCCACAGCACGGTCTGTGCCTGATCATCGGCGGTGTGCCCGAGCAGCGAGTCCGCCGGGAGCACCGACGCTCGGGCGTCGCGAGCCCGTTCTTCGAGGTTCGGCCCGGCCGCGACGTGCACCGTCCGAGCCACGAACCGCGCCCCGAGCGTCGACGCCAGGTCGCGAACGTGATCGGCTTCGCTGGCGCTTCCGTCCCGCAGGCCGTGGTCGACATGCATCGCGGTGACCCGACAGCCCGCAGCGATGGCGAGAGCCAGCATTGCAGTGGAATCAGCGCCCCCGGAGACGGCGCACGTCACCTCGGTGCCGGGCGACGCGAAGGTGCAGCGAGCGAGCAGCGCCTCAGCGGGACGCAGCGAAGTCACGGCCACTGACCCGGGCCATCCACTGATCCGGCTCGCGAATCTCCACCAGCGTGGGGAGCTGTTCGGGCGAGGCAAACGCGCGGGCCAGCATGTCGGCGCCGGCGGTCGTCTCCACGGTCTCGATGAACCGTTCGCCCTGCTCGTACTGGGCCAACTTGGCCTCGAGTCCGATGAGCTTCTGCAGGAGTTTGGCCGCGCCACCCTGCTGCTGACGACGCGCCCGCAGCACTCGACCGAACCGATCGGCTGACGGGATCCGGTCGCCGCCGGCACGATCCATGGTCACGTCTCCGTGGCCTTCCAAGAGACTCATCAGACCGCCGAGCCGATCAAGGGTGAGCTGCTGCTCGTCAGTGGCGAACAGGGTCATCAGGCCGCCGTCGGACAACGGGCTCCGGCCGGCTCGGATGGCGTCAGCGGCGCGACCGATGGCCCGGAAGAGTTGCGCCGGATCGGGGTCGACCGATCCCAACATGCCGTTCACCTGTTCGAGAAAGTAGGGCCGCAGCCACGGCACCCCGGTGAATTGAGTGCGGTGGGTGATCTCGTGCAACGCGATCCACAGGCGGAACTCCCGCGGAGGAAAGCCGAAGCGCTTCTCGAGGGCCAAGATGTTCGGGCCGACGTAGTACACGAGGTCCTGGTCGTCGCTGGGTTCGTCGTCGAGCACCAACATGTCGTACTGGCCGAGCACGCGGGTGCTCATCCAACCGAGGACCGCGCCCATCTCGGCACCGGCGATGCGCGCCGCGACCGGGGCCATCAGCCCCGAGCCCATCTTCTCCTCGAACCGGTCGGTCATCGGCCGCAGCATTCGTTGGAACGACGCGATGTTTCCGTCGATCCAGTCTTCGCGACTGGCGACCTTGGCCCGGGCCTCGCCGGAGTCGGAGGTCCAGCCGGTGTGCGCCTCGACCAACGTCTGGGCCTGCACCGTCAACTCACTGAAGTCGGACGCGAGGGAGTCGGCCAGATAGCTCCCAGCGAAGGGGTCCTTCCCGGCGATCCGACTCGCGACGCGCCTCGCCATCGACCAATCGACGGCGTTGGCCATTGGCTACTTCTTCTGCTGCGGGTACCGAGTGCGGGTCACCCGGAAGAAGTAGCCCAACACCATGCCCAGCACGGCGAACACGACGAGGAGCGCGAGCGGCACGGCGAGCCAGAAGTGCCAGACGTGGTTCACGGGAGCCGCAGTAACGGCGAGCAGAGCGATCATCACCGTCGAAGTGTAGGGGCGGCTCGGTACCGGATCGCAAACACGGGTCAGGCCGGTCCGCCAGGCGAGGAGTCGGCTGCCAGCGGGTCGTACAACGCCGAGGTCGAGAGGTCGCATTCGGACAGGACGCTGAGGATCCGGCTTCGTAGCTCCTCGGGCACCCGCTCCTGGCAGCGATCAGCGACCACCCGGCGGAGTTCCGCCTCGAAATCGAAGGCCTCGAGGCACGGCGAACACTCTTGGAGGTGAGCTTCGATCTGCGCCCGAAGACTCTCGTCGAGCTCGTTGTCGAGATACTCGTAGAGCTTGGTGAGCGCATCATCGCACCCGTGGTGACCGTCGCGGTTCTTCGGGTCGAGGGGTCGGGTGTCGTCAGTCATCAGCGTCTATCCGGTTCGTTGGAACGGTGGCCACCGAAGCCAGTGGTTCATCGGGCCGTGGAAGCAGACCTCGCTCCACCGCAAAATCGGCCAACCCCTTCTGCAGCGCTTTTCTTCCCCGGTGCAGCCGGCTCATCACGGTACCGATCGGAATATCGAGCATCTCGGCGATCTCCTTGTAGGAGAAACCCTCGATGTCGGCGAGCAGCACGGCGATGCGGAACTGGTCCGGCAGCGACTCGAGCGCCTCCTTCACCTCGGTGTCGGTGACGAAATCCATCAGTTCGTCTTCCGCTGACCGCCCCCGCTGTGACGCCTCGAGTCCACCCAATCGACGATACAGATACAGGTCCTCGAGGTCGCCGAGGTCGCTCTCCTCGGGCCGACGCTGCTTGGCCCGGTAGGTGTTGATGAACGTGTTCGTGAGAATTCGATAGAGCCACGCCCGCAGGTTGGTGCCTTCTTCGAAACGCCCGTACCCGCGGTAGGCCCGCAGGAACGTCTCCTGCACGAGGTCCTCTGCGTCAGCGGCGTTGCGCGTCATGCGCATGGCCGCGCCGTAGAGCCCGTCCATGTGCGGGGACGCTGCTTCGACGAAGGTCTCGGGGTCGGCCACCGGGCGAATCTACGGCCGGGGGCCGCAGACCGCCACCCTGGTCAGCGCCGTGCCGGGGCGCTCCGGTGGTAGCTCTCGCGCCTGAGCCAGCGTTTGCAGTGGTGGCACTGGTTCGCCTTACCGGCGACCAGGCCCTGGCAGTGATGACACGCCATTGTGCCGTTCATTGCCGACCTCCAAGGTCGTAGTTGTAATTGTTCTCCAGTGAACCACATTCGTGTTCAAAGGTTCGTGGGCCATTCGACTCAATTGGTCAGACCCGAGCAAGTCAATTGAGGTTACGTCACCCGTTGAACGAAACGTTGTCGACTCGGCACACGAAGCTCTCCGATGACACACCGAAGGAGGTGACGGCGAAATCGCTCGAGGAACCATCACGAAGCGAATTCACCAAATCGAGGCTCTCGTTCAGCTTCTTGTCGTTGTCATCGTAGAAGCCGACAGTGATGCGAAAGCCGTGCGTCTTGCCCGAGACGTTCTTGATCGTTCCCGTGGCGACCGGCGAACCGGTGTCATCGGTGGTGCACTTGGTGATCTCGACCTGATAGGCCGACGCCGGAGCGGTGCCATAGTCACGAGCGATGTCGCGCCCGACGGTGACGACATTGTCGACGGTTCGCCCCACCGCGAACGCCGCGACGCCGACCGCGACGATGCCGAGCACGACGATGACACCGATGATGATGAGCGCCGTCTTCAACCCGCTTCCCGACGTTGGCGCAGGCGGAGGAAATCCACCTTGCTGCTGCGGATATCCGGGCTGGGGCGGATATCCGGGCTGGGGCGCGTATCCGCCCTGCGGCGGGTAGCCCGGGGGCGGAGGCGGACCACCGAACCCGGATGATGGGGGCGGGGGCGGAGGCGGCGGCGGGGGTGGCGGAGCGATGTACTGCGGTGGCTCGTACCCCGGCGGGGGCGGCGGTTCCTGGCCGAACCCGTCGGGGGGCGGCGGAGGCGGTGCGTCGGACATCGTTGATCCCTCTCGGTCGGAACGCAGATCGATCTCGAAGCTACCGAGATGGACGGTCGACACCGGCGATGCTGCAGCCCAAAACGACGATCGGGGTGCGCCCGCGTGGACGCCCCCCGATCAGCGAATCGACATTCGGTCAGGCGACGGTGACCCTCTTCGCCGACGTGCCGACAGCGCCGGCATTGCCGCCCGAACCCCCACTGGCCGCACCGGCCACCGTGATCTGGCTCGTGATGTTCCCAGCGAACGTGATGCCGCCGGTGCCCTTGGAGGCCAGGCCCACGCTGGGTCCGCCGGCGCCGCCGCCACCGGTTCCACCAGTTCCGCCGCCACCACCACCGGCACCGCCGCCACCACCACCGCCGCTGCCGTTGCAGCAACCGGCGCCATCACCGCCGTTGTTTCCAGCCGATCCACTGTTGCCAGCCGAACCACCGTTGCCGTTGCCACCGCCACCACCACCGCCGGCGTTGGCGCAGCCACCGGTGCAGTTGCCGTTGCCGCCGGAACCGCCGGATCCACCGGTACCGCCGGTCTGAGGCACGCCGCCGGCCCCGCCGCTACCTCCCGCCGACGCAATCACCGACGTGTTGGCATCGATCGAGACAGTGGAGTTGAAGCTGTAGACACCGAACGAACCGCCACCGCCGGCACCACCACCACCGCCGACACCGCCGAAGCCACCGCCGCCGCCACCGCCACCGGCGCCGCCGCTGAGCCAATCGCCGACGCACGCGAAGCCGTCACAACCGCCGCCGCCGGCGCCACCACCGCCACCACCTTGGCCGTTGGAGCCAGTTCCCCCGGCGCCCCCGTTGTTGGAGGTGTTGGTGAAGGTCGAGGCGTAGGCCAGCGTCGAGGCGGGCCCAGCCGAACCGCCCGTGCCGGCCGAACCGGCTGCACCTGCGCAGCCGCCAGTGCCTTTGGAACCGCCGTAGTAGCCGATTCCACCGCCGGAACCGCCGCAGGCGCCGCCGTTACCGGCCCCGCCCCCGTTGCCGGCCGAGCGTCCAGGGTTGCTGCCGCCGGCGCCTCCGGCACCAGCGGTCGAACCGGGCGACCCGCCAGCGCTTCCACAGTGATCGCAACCGCCGCCGCCACTGCCGCCGGTGGCGCCTGAGCCGGCGGTTCCGGCCGACGACGATCCGGCCGAGCCGGCGACCCCGGCCTGAGCCGACACGGTGCTGTTGCCAAGGGTGACGACCGAGCTGAGTGCGCGAAC
>JBBQLA010000132.1:0-6730 GCA_038327485.1 Acidimicrobiales bacterium | reverse complement strand
ATGTGGCCACGAGCGGCGTCGAAGCTGCCGTGGTCTTGCCGGTCATGACCGGCGACGATCGCCCGTTGGCCGCCATCGGCATCTCCTGGATGCACCCGATCGACATCGACGATTCGTTCCGATCCACGGTGTCGACGATCGGCGAGCTGGTGGGACAGACACTCGAGCGGGTGGAGTTGGCCGAAGCCGAGCACCACCTCGTCGTGGGGCTCCAACGCCAGATCGTCGGGCCGATCCCTTCGATCGACGGACTGGAGATCAGCGCGTTGTACGAGCCCGCGGCACTTCGTCTCGGCATGGGTGGAGATTGGTACGAGGGAGTCGTGCTCGGTGGCGGTTCGCAACTCGGGCTCGTGGTCGGTGATGTCACCGGCCACGGCACCGACGCCGCAGTCGAGATGCTCCAACTCAGTCGGGTGCTGTCGACGCTGCTCCACGTGGGCGTGACGCTCGATGACTTCTTCGAGCTGGTCGGCCGATCGGTGTCACCGACCTCGATCTATGCCACCGCGTTGGTGTGCCACCTCGACCCGGCGGCGCAGACGTTGTCCTATGTCGCAGCCGGCCATCCACCACCAGTGCTGATTCCCGCGTCGAGTCCGGCTCGACTCCTCACGTCAGGGCGACACCCGATGATCGGGATGCCGGCCTCGGTCGTCCCGGCGTCGGCCGCGCAGTTCGGACCGGGGGCGACCCTGGTCGCCTACACCGACGGATTGATCGAACGACGCGACGAGGGCATCGACGATGGACTCGAACGGGTACGACAGGCGTGCGAGGACGGAAGACACCTCGACCCCGCTGCGCTCGTCGAGCATCTCGTGGCGGCCTGCATCGAGGGTCGCCTGGTGGAGGACGACCTTGCCCTCGTCGTGGTCAGAGCGACCGGCTGATCGACAGCCGACAAGCTCGTCGGACCTCAGCGCCCCAAGCCTCCGTTCTGTGAGGCCGGGCCGTACATGGATGTACTGACCGGCGCTACAGAACGGAGGCTGTGGGCTACTTGACCTTGGCTGCAGCGGCGGTGCGCTTGGTGGCGGCAGCGGCGGTGCGGCGAGTCGTCGTTGTGGCGCGCTTGGCGGTGGTGGCGGTGGCCCGAGCGGACTTCTTCGCTGTGGTCACGGTGCCCTTGGCGCCGGCCTTGGCGGCTTTCGCCGTCTTGGTCGCACCGGCTTTCGCTGTCTTGGTCGCGCGCTGCGCCGCGTCGACGGTGGCGGCCGTTTCGGAGCGGACGCGCTTGGCGGTGGTGCGAGCCACCTTGGATCCAGTCGGTGACGGCAGCGGACGCTTGCGACGCAGGATCCGGTCGATCAGGTCCTGCACCGCCGACACGCTGCCCTGAGCTACACCACTGATGGTGTCGCCGACCTTGTCGACCACACCGGCGACGGCTCCGACGACGAGGTTGCCGGGAGGGCTGTCGGGTGAACGCGGATGCGGGTGGGTCGGAGCGATCGCTTTGGCCTTCTCCATCGTCTCGCCCAGGTCAGCCAGGGCATTGCGGCCCAGCTCCTCACGCACCTTCGGAAAGAAGTCTTCTTCCTCCTCCTTCACGTGATGCCGGACATTCTCGATCAGCACTGTCACCTTGGCCGTGAACCGCTCGTCGGTCGGCTCGGTGTTCTCCAGTTCCGACAGCAGCCACTTCACGATGTGGTGCTCCTCCATGCTCTCCAGCGTGATGGCCTCGACGTCGGACACCGTGGCCCGTGCCACCGGGTAGAAGAACTGCTCCTCGATCGAGGCGTGTTTCGACAGCTCTTCGATGATGCGGTCGACGATCTCCCGCTTCTCGACGTAGGCGCGATCGCCTGCGTGCTCGAACTTCTTAAACAGCTGCTCGACAGCCTTGTGGTCATTCTTGAGGAGGGTGATTGCGTCCATGTCCATTCCCTGCCCATTTGTCCTGATCGCTAACCGGATTTGGCGCCCGGAAGCCACGAGGGTGACATCGCGCACATCCCGATCTTCGCCGCAGCGTGCCGCGTGGCTACGGAGGGAGAACGGGGGATTGAAACTCACCCTCGGTGGGTACCAGGAAGGTTCGCCGACCAAGTCGCCCCGCTGAAGGAGCCCTGTCATGGGAATGATCCGCAAGACGCTGTCCATCGGAACGCTCGGCCTGGTGTCGTTTCGCAGTAAGAACGAACGCCTCGAGCTCATCGAGGCGTCCCTCGCGCAGGTCGAGACCGCACGCGATCTCGAGGTCGTCGCCCGCACTCGGGCCGAGAAGCGCGCCGCCGCCGCCAAGATCGAGCTGGCGGCCGCCAAACGTGAGGCGGCACTGGCTCAGCGCGACGCCACCAAGATGCGCAAGAAGGTCAAGCGATCCCACCTGATGGCGGAGCTCGAGACTGCGGTCAGCCACGCAGCCAAGGCCGCCGAGCCGGCGGCCCGCAGCGGCCTCGATTCCGCCCAGGAGTTCGCGCACGACGCCGCCGTCGCCGGAGCGAAAATGGGTCGACGCGCCCGCAAGACGGTTCACCGTGCCGGCAAACAAGCAGGCAAGCAGGCCGCGAAGGCCGCTGACCAAGCCTCGAGGTCGGCCAAGCGAGCATCGAAGTCGGCCAAGCGGGCCGGCTCCGCTGCCAGCGTTCGTGCCAAGCACGTCGCGGACGTCGCCCAGTCGACGGCCACCGACGTTCTCGATCGTTAGGGGCGTCTCGGCCCATGTTGGGATCGCTGCGGGTCAGCGATCCCAATCGATGAACAGATCGTTGGGATCGTCGGCCATCACCCGCACCGTGAGGGGCTGCCCGGGGGTGACCCGAGAGAGATGGATCGGCTGCACCGTCTCGGTACTAGAGACCGCCACCGGCGACCCACCGGGGACCATGACGATGAGGCCGAGTTGGCACACCGGGGCGAAGTTGACCATCGTGCCGGTCTGCTGCGCCGAGGTGATCGTGGCGGTGCATTCGACACCCTGCGACATGGCCCGACCCTGAACGGTCTGGGTCATCGATGCGTTGAGCGACTCGAGCTTGGACTGCATCGTGGCCAGGCTGCCCTTGACGTCGTGGTTCTTGGACATTGCCTTGGACTGCTTCTTGATCGACTGATAGTCGCTGAACATTCCCATCAGGCACGACCGGTGTAGTAGGCGTTGAACAGGCTGGCGACTGCGGGCGCCGACGCGATGCGTCCGTTCCAACCGTCGAGGGCGGTCTGCCAGCGAGCTGCATCGATGCCGCGAGCAGCAGCGATCTCGACGGCCTTGCTCTGGTCGTAGTTGTACTGGGCCAGCCCTGCGGAGACCTGCGCGAAGACCGCCAGATCGACGCCGGCGATGGGCTCGAGCAGCTCGGCCGGGATGGGCTGCGTCGCGTTCGGAATCGCGTAGGTGGTGCCGCCGTAGTTCGCTCCGGCCTGCTGCTGAGCTGCCTGCGCCTGCATGGCGTGGGCGTTGGCGGAGAGCTGGCTGGACTGCTCGAGCAACCCAGGAGCGGCCCCCATCATGTCCTTCATGTCTTTGATGCCCTTGAACAGACCCATCAGAACTGACTCCTCGTGTCGTGAAGCCGGTCGGCCTCGATGTCGATGGGGAGATCTTCGGCCGATCGCTCCGGCAGGTCCTGAGTAGGAGTTACTCAATCTCGGCCCCGCTCCCGCGAGGACTACTCAGCAGCCCACCTACGCTGGCCACCGTGCGTGCCGTCCTTTCCTGTCGAGCCTTCTGACCGTGGTCGCCGCGGCCACGCGTTGGCCCCTCATTGGACGGTCCGCCCAGCTTGGGGAATTGCGCGAAGCGCTGGGCGACCCGGGGATCGATGGCGTGCTCCTCGTCGGGCCCGCCGGGGTCGGCAAGACCCGATTGGCCGACGAAGCACGACAGCGCGCCGAGCTCGACGGGCGCCCCACCTCGCGGATCGTGGCATCGCGCACCGCAGCCCGCACCCCACTCGGCGCCATGGCCCACCTCATCCCCCGCGATCTCGCTGCCGACTCCACCTGGGATCCGGTCGCGGTGTTCAGCCGCGCCTCGACGGCGTTGAGTAGTCCAGACGGCCGGCGGCTCCTGATCGTCGACGATGCCCATCTGTTGGACGAGACCTCCCTCGTCCTGATCGCGCAGCTCCTCTCCACCGGTGGTGTGTTCCTGATCGCCACCGCTCGCAGTGGCGAGGCGATGCCCGACGGTCTGGCGACACTGCAACGCACCGATCGTTGTCAGACCATCGCACTCGAGGCACTTCACCGCGCCGACGTCGAGATGCTGTTGCAGCTGGCGCTGGGCGGCCCGGTCGACGCAGTGTTGCGGTCCACGCTGTGGGACCTGAGCGGCGGAGTGCCTCTGGTGCTGACCGAAGTCGTCCGTCGGGCCAAGGAGTCCTCGGCCATCGTCAACGTGGACGGAGTGTGGGTGCAGCGCGGATCGTTGGCGGTCACCGCCCGCGTCCTCGATCTGTTCGCCGACAGCATCGCCGCGGCCGGCGATCTCGGCCGCCACGTCCTCGAGCTGCTGGCCATCGCGGACACCCTCGGGCTGGCCGAGCTCGAGTCGATCGCCGGGCTCGACGTGCTCGATCGACTCGAACGCGCCGACCTGATCGTGGTCGAGACAAGCGAGCGCCGCCGTCCCGTCCGCCTCACCCACCCGGTGGTTGGCGAGGTGGTCCGAGCGGGCCAGTCAGTGAGCAGCGCGAAATCGTTGCTACTCGAACTCATCGACTTGGTCGTCGCCCGCGGGAGCAGGCGGCAGGACGATGCCCTGCGGATCGTCAGCTGGCAGCTCGCTGCGGGCATCGACGCCAACGCTGAGCTCGTACTGACCGCAGCCACCCTCGCCCGCCAGGCCCACGACTTCCCCACGGTGATCGCGCTCACCCGCCCGGTTTCACGCGACGGGGCCGGCACGACCGATCAACAGCTCCACGCACTCGTCCTGCTGGGAGAGGCACTCGGGGAGTTGGGGGCGGTCGCCGAAGCCGATGAGGTCTTTCTCCTCGGTGAGCGGGTCGCATCGACCAATCACTCTCGCTCACCTCGACGCGAGGAGCTGGAGATCCACCTTGCGGTCCTCCGCTCGAACAACCTGTTCCACGGCCTGTTGCGACCTGCCGACGCGATCGCGGTCAGGCGTCGTGCCGCGGCGGAAGCGTCCGAGGAGGATCGAGTCATGCTCGAACTCGGCGAGGCCTGGATCACCATGGTCAACGGCAACCCTGCGACGGCGTTGACCATGATCGGGCCCGATGCCAACGGGCTCTCGCCACGGAACCGGGTGGTGCGGAGCCTGACCGAAGGAACTGCGCTGGTGTTGACCGGCCGAACAGAACTCGCCTTCACGAGCGCGGGTGAGGCGTATTTCGACCACGTCAGTCTCGGCGACCTGGTGGCGTGGTCGCACCCTGGCGTGCACATCATCAATCAGGCGATGGCGCTGTCGGAGTCGGGCCAACTGGCGCAGGCCGAAGCGCTGGCGACCACCATCCAACAGCTCGTGGTCGACGACAAGGTCGCCGTGTCCCGGGTGTGGGCGGCGTCCACGCTGGGTCGTGTCGCGGTGCATCAGGGCCGGCCGGCAACAGCTCGCCGATGGTTCCGCGAGGCATCGGCCATCGCCGGCGCCGGCGATTTCGGTGGTCCCCGTCGAATCGCGCTGGCCGGAGTCGCCATCAGCGCCGGCCTCCTCGGCGATGCACCGCAAGCCGCAGCGGCGTGTGAGGAACTGCACGCACTGGTTGGCGAGTTCGGATTCCTCGGACCGGAACGGCGTCTGGGCGAAGCCTGGTCGGCGATGGCGGCAGGACACCCCGAGTCGGCCCGAGAGCTGCTGATGGTCGGTGCGGACGAAGCGGCATCGTCGGGACACTTCACGAGCGAGGCGTGGATGTTGCACGACGTGGCCCGCCTCGGCGCGCCATCCGAGGCGGTTGAGCGCCTCGATGAACTGGCCCGACGATGCGACGGGCCGTTCATCGCAGCTCGGGCCGCGCACGCGGCAGCATTGACCCGACGAGACGGCGCCGCACTGGCAACCGTTGGCGAGGAGTTCGAACGCCTCGGTGCCTGGCTGTGCGCGGCGGAGGCCGCCATGTCGGCTGCTGACGCCTACCGCGCCGCGGGCGAGAGTCGACTCGCGGCGGCGACCCGTGAGCTCGGACATCGGCGCGCGGCGCAGTGCGAAGGTGCGGTGACCCCCGCGTTGACGAGCGTCGACCTGGTGGTCCCACTGACCAGCCGTGAGCGCGAGATCGCCCTCTTGGCCGGCGACGGGTTGACCAGCAAGGACATTGCCGGCCGCCTCTACCTGTCGCCGCGCACCGTCGACAACCACCTGCAGCGCATCTACGCCAAGTTGGGTGTCACCGGCCGATCGGAACTACACGCCGCCATCCATCCCGGAAGCTGAGCTGTCGAACCAGGTGTGAAGGAGATGTCTCACTTCGTCGTTCGGGCGTGCCGATGAAGGTGATATCCGTCCACAACATTCCCGAACCGACGAGCGCAGGAGGCTCTTCGCCCGCGCCACGCTTCGAGATCCACGACGAGTGGTGGTCATCGTCGCAGTCCTGACGCTGGCGCTGGGTTCGACGGCCGTGGCGTTGCTGATGTCGTCGTCACGCGCCTCGGTGCAGCTGATCAAGCACGTCGCCAGCTCGATCGAGTCCCCCAAGAGCCATCTCCTGGCGGCGGAGCGTTTCAACGACAGCGGTCAGGCCGCACTCGCCGGAGCCGTCGCGGCCAGCGGCAGCGAACGGACCCGGTTGCTCTCCGAGGCCGTCGC
>JBBQLA010000131.1:0-6734 GCA_038327485.1 Acidimicrobiales bacterium | reverse complement strand
GCATCGCCGGTCTGGTCGACCAGCAGTCGGGCGCAGCATGAACGACGGCGACATCGAAGACGGCGACATCGAAGATCTCGAGAGCTTCCGCCGGCGCGCTCGAGGCTTCCTCCGCGCCAACCTGAAGCCGGCCGACGAGGGGACCGCGGCGTCGTTGCGAAACGACCGGTCCGACGAGGAGGAGCTGGCCGCGGTCGCACATGACCGCAGCACCCAGCGGCTGCTGTTCGACGGCGGCTTGGCCGGGGTCTGTTTCCCCAAGGCCTACGGCGGACAAGGCCTCACGCCCGCCCACCAGCTGGTGCTCAGCGAGGAGATCGCCGGCTACGACTACCCGTCGCGCTTCCAGGCCCCGACCATGTCACCGTGCGCCGCTGTCCTGTTGGACTTCGGCACCGAAGCCCAGAAGCTGGAGCACATTCCCGCCATCCTCAAGGGCGAGGAGATCTGGATGCAGTTCCTCTCCGAGCCGAGCGGCGGGTCCGACGTGGCCGCCGCGCTCACGACGGCAGTTCGAGACGGAGACGAGTGGATCCTCAACGGCTCGAAGGTCTGGACCACCGGCGCGTGGTGGTCGGACTGGGGTCTGTGCCTGGCGCGAACCAACTGGGACGTCGAGAAGCATCGCGGCCTCTCGGTCTTCATCTTCCCGATCCATCAGCCCGGCATCGAGGTGCAACGCATCGCCCTGATCAACGGGTTCCGCGACTTCTGCCAGGAGTTCCTCACCGACCTCCGCGTGCCGGACACCGACCGCATCGGCGAGGTCGACGACGGCTGGACCGTCGGGAGCCGCTGGATGTTCCACGAGCGCATGCTCCACAACTCGCCCTACGTCACCATGCCTGAGAGTGGTTCGCACACCGGTCGGGTGGCGGATTCGGTCCGCAGCATGGCCCTCGAGGGTGGCCACGCCGATGATCCGCGGGTGCGAGATCTTGTCGGCGAGGCGATCGTGCTCCATCGAGTGGGCATGGCGCTCCAGCAGCGCTTGGGCGAGGGGATGTCCAGTGGTGCAATGTCGGATCAGTCGGCCGCGATCGGACGCCTGTACAGCGGGATGAGCGGTGCTCGATCCACCGGGATTGCCTACGAGCTCGCCGAGGGTGACGGCGGCGCCTGGGGAGCCGACGACGGGCCGCTGTTCGGTATCGGCTCCGACTACCTGATGCGCCAAGTGGCCTGCATCGGTGGCGGCACGACGGAGATGGCCCGCAACGTCATCAGCGAGCGAGTTCTGGGGATGCCTCGGGAGCGGCGCCTGGACAAGGGCGTGGCATTTCGGGACGTGCCGCGAGGCGCGTCCTGACAGCAGGTCGTGAGGCGGGTGTGTACGGTTCTGACGCCGGTGTCAGTTTCATGCAACTCATGAGAGTTCGCCGCGCCGGTCAAACAGATTCGAGGAGCTGAGATGAGCTTGTACGACGCATTTCGCTACGACGGCAAGCGTGTGCTCGTCGTCGGTGGCGCCACCGGGATGGGTGCCGCCGCGGCCGAGTTGGTACAGGACGCGGGGGCGGACGTGGTCGTGATGGACTTTGCTGCGGTCACGCTGGCCGGTGCCACGGCGATTCACGTGAACATGTCCGACACGGCCTCGATCGACGCCGCGCTCGACGAGTGTGGGGGAACAGTCGACGCGTTGTTCTCGTGCGCTGGAGTCGCCGACGGCACGCCCGGCATCGAGCGCATCAACTTCCTCGGACACCGCTACATGATCGAGCGCATGCTCGAGCGCAAGATGCTCGGACGGGGTGCCGCCATCGGCTTCATCTCGTCCGCCGCCGGGCTCGGCTGGGAGTACAGCTACGCCGAGCTCACCGAACTGCTCGACATCAGTGCGCTCGACGTCGACGCCGGCTCCACGTGGATGCAGGAGCACAACAAGGCCGACTACTTCAACAGCAAGCAGGCGGTCTGCGCGTACGTGGCTCGGCAGGCGTTCTCGCTGCTCAAGCAGGGCATCCGACTCAACGCCATCTGTCCCGGCCCCACCGACACGCCGCTGGCCCAGGCCAACAAGGAGATGTGGCTGGGATTCGGGTCGGACTATCGAGGCGAGGTCGGCGTCGAGGCGTCGACTCCGATGGAGCAGGCCTATCCGCTGGTCTTCCTGTGCAGCGGCGCGGCGGCCGCGATCACCGGGATCACCCTCGTCTCCGATGCGGGCTACATCAGCTCGGGTATCACCTCATCGTTCCCGCCTGCGACCGAGGCGGCCAACTTCCTTCTCGGTCGATTCGACTGACCGAGCCTCGAGGGGGCGCCATGTCGTGGGATTTCGAGACCGAACCCGAGTTTCAGGAGAAGCTCGACTGGGCTGATGCATTTGTGCGCGACGAGGTCGAACCGCTCGACTTGTTGTGGCCCGATCTGGTGTTCACGCCGCTGGATGACCGCTTGCGCACCATCGTCGATCCGCTCAAGCAGCGGGTTCGCGATCAGGGTTTGTGGGCGACCCACCTCGCCGCCGATCTGGGTGGGCAGGGCTACGGGCAGGTGAAGCTGTGTCTGTTGAACGAGATCCTCGGTCGCTCCAGTTGGGCGCCGGTGATCTTCGGTTGCCAGGCGCCCGACACCGGCAACGCGGAGATCATCGCCCACTACGGCACACCCGAGCAGAAGGCCCGGTACCTGCAGCCGTTGCTGCAGGGTGAGGTGTTCTCCTGCTATTCGATGACCGAGCCGCAGGGTGGGTCCGACCCTGCCACCTTCGAGACCCGCGCCGTTCGTGACGGCGACGAGTGGGTGATCAACGGCTGGAAGTTCTTCTCGTCGAACGCCAAGACGTCGGCGTTCCTGATCGTCATGGCGGTGACCGATCCCGACGTGAGCGTGTACCGGGGCATGTCGATGTTCCTGGTGCCGACCGACACGCCCGGCGTCGACATCGTGCGCAACGTGGGGCTCGCCGGCGAACCCGAGCACGAAGGCTCCCACGCCCTCGTCCACTACGACGAGGTGCGCGTTCCGGCCGAGGGGCTCCTCGGCGACGAAGGTCACGCCTTCGCCATCGCGCAGACCCGCCTCGGTGGCGGGCGCATTCATCACGCCATGCGCACCATCGGCCTTGCCGCCAAGGCGCTCGACATGATGTGCGAGCGGGCGCTGAGCCGCGAGACGCAGGGCTCGCTGTTGGCCGACAAGCAGTTCGTGCAGGGCTACATCGCCGACTCCTATGCCCAGCTCGTCCAGTTCCGACTGTTCGTCCTGTACACCGCGTGGACCATCGACAAGCACAACGACTATCGCAAGGTGCGAAAGGACATCGCAGCGGTGAAGGTGATCATGCCGGGGGTGCTGCACGACATCTCGATGCGGGCGCTGCAGGTGCACGGGGCGCTCGGCGTGAGCAACGAGATGCCCTTCCACCGGATGTTGCTCGCGTCCGCCGTGCTCGGTCTCGCCGACGGGCCCACCGAGGTGCACAAGGTCACCGTCGCCCGGCAGGTGCTGCGAGGCCACTCGGCCAGCGACGATCTGTGGCCCACCGAACACCTCCCGAAAAAGCTCGCAGCGGCACGATCGAAGTTCGCCGACTTCCTCGAACACGAAGTGGGAAACCTGTGAGCGGTTCCGAGCTGACGACACCCACCATCGATCACGACGCCACCGAGCGGCTCGTCGCCTGGATGGACGCCACGGGGTTGCCGGGAGCGGGCGCCCCGCTGCAGAGCCGGTTCATCTCCGGCGGCAGCCAGAACGAGATCTTCGAGCTCCGTCGCGGCGACCTCCATTGCGCCATGAGGATCCCGCCTCCGACCGCACCGGCGGACCGCGACCAGGGCATCGTGCGCGAGTGGCGGCTCATCGAGGCCCTCGACGGAACCGACGTGCCGCACACCGAGGCCATCGCTGTCTGCACCGATCCTTCGGTGCTCGGCCGCACCTTCTACCTCATGGGGTTCGTCGACGGCTGGTCACCCATGGGGTTGCACGGTGGCCCTTGGCCGGCACCTTTCGATACTGACATCGAGGCCAGACACGGCCTCGCCTACGAACTGGTCGACGGCATCGCCCTCCTGTCGAAGGTCGACTGGAAGGCCCGAGGACTGGGGGACCTCGGACGACCCGAGGGGTTCCACGAGCGGCAGGTCGATCGGTGGACCGCGTTCCTGGCCCGCATTCAACAGCGTGACCTCCCCGGCTTCGACGAGGCCTCGGCGTGGCTTCGCAGTCATGCGCCCATCGATTACGTGCCGGGCATCATGCACGGCGACTATCAGTTCGCCAACGTGATGTATCACCACGAGGGACCGGCTCGGCTCGCCGCCATCGTCGACTGGGAGATGGGCACCGTCGGCGACCCAAAGCTCGATCTGGCCTGGGTCATGCACTCGTGGCCAGCGGAGACCGAGGACGCAGTCGTCGGCTACGTGGACATGCGGGACATGCCAACAGCGACACAGATGCTCGAGCGCTACTCCGAGGTGTCGGGCCGGCAGGTCGACGACATCGACTACTACCTCGTGTTGGCGAAGTGGAAGCTGGCCATCGTGTTGGAACAGGGGTTCCAACGGGCGACCGACGACACGCCGGCGATGCAAGCGTTCGGTCCGATCGTGCTGGACTCGATGGGGTCGGCCGCCGAGTTGGCCGCCACCACGACCTACGGCTCGTGACGGCTCACGAGTCAGTCGCTCAAGTTCGACACAACGGAGTCTGATCACCGATGCACTTGGCGATGTTGCTGCAGATGGCTGCCGACGGGATGGACGACCGCGTTGCGTTGGGGTCCCGCCACGACGGCGTCACCATGTCGGAGCTTTCGCTGCGGGCCCGACGCGCCGGCACGGTGTTCGCTGCCCGTCCGGGGGAACGGGTGGTGCTCGTCGACCACAACTCCGAGGCGGTGCCCATCGCGCTCTTCGGCTCCGCGCTGGCCGGCAAGCCTTTCGTGCCAGTCAACTATCGACTGACCGACGCCCAGCTGCGCGACATCGTCGTTCGGACGGCCCCGGCGACGGTCATCGTCGGTGACGGCGTCGCCGAGCGGCTCGGCACGATCGACGGGATCGACCTCATCTCCCGATCCGAGCTCCTCGAGCTGTGTGCGGACGAGCGCATCGAATTGGCCGACCCGTATTCGGGCGACCCCGACGCCATCGCCGTCCTTCTCTTCACCAGCGGGACGACCGGCCCACCCAAGGCGGCGGTGCTCCGTCATCGGAACCTCGCCGCCTACATCCTCTCGACGGTCGAGTACTCCGGGGCCGGCGACGACGAGGCAGCGATCGTGAGCGTGCCGCCGTATCACATCGCCGGCATCTCCTCGGTGCTGTCATCCACCTATTCGGGGCGGCGAGTCGTTCATGTCGAAGCGTTCGAGCCTCGGCTGTGGGTCGACCTGGTACGAGCCGAGTCAGTGACTCACGCCATGGTGGTGCCGACGATGCTCAACCGCATTCTCGACGTCATCGACGAAGACGGCGGAAGTCTCCCGTCTCTTCGGGCGCTCTCCTATGGGGGCGGGCCGATGCCGGCGGTCGTCATCGAGCGGGCGCTTCGTCTGCTGCCCGATGTGTCGTTCGTGAACGCGTATGGACTGACTGAGACGTCGAGCACGATTGCGTTGCTGGGACCGGACGATCATCGCGAGGCCGTCGCCAGCGACGATCCGCTGGTCCGCTCGCGGCTGGCATCGGTGGGTCGGCCGCTGCCGAGCGTCACCGTGTCGATCCGCGACGACGAGGGCGCGGCGTTGGGTCCCGACCAGCGCGGCGAGATCTGGGTCCAGGGTGAGCAGGTGTCGGGTGAGTACCTCGGGCACGGCGACAGCCCGGACGACGGTTGGTTCCGCACTCGTGATGCCGGCCACCTCGATGCTGACGGGTTCCTGTATGTGCACGGCCGACTCGACGACGTGATCGTGCGAGGAGGCGAGAACCTCTCGCCCGGCGAGATCGAGGGCGTCCTGCTCGAACACCCCGCGGTCGAAGCGGCTGCGGTCGTGGGGGTACCGGATGAGGAGTGGGGCGAGAAGGTGGTGGCCGCGGTGGTGCTGGTCGATGGCGCCACGGCCGGCGGCGAGGTCACCGAGGACGAGCTGCGCGACTTTGTGCGGGAGCGGCTGCGTTCCACCAAGACACCCGAGCGCATCGCCTTCTGCGACGAACTGCCCTTCAACGAGATGGGCAAGTTGTTGCGACGCGTGCTTCGCGACGAACTGAGCTAGGGCCGAGGCTGCAGCACCGAGAACGACAAGGTGGAGATGGCGGTGAGCCGACCCGCGCCGATGTCGGTGATGTCGACGCGCACGATGCACAGGTTGCGCCCTCGTCGGATGATGGTCGCCTCGGCGCGAACCGGTCCGACGTCGTTCGACGCGAGGTAGTTGATCGATAGATCGGCGGTGGTCAGCAGGTGACCCGGCGGAAGTCCCTCGAGCAGTGCTCGCCCGGCCACGATGTCGGCAAGCGTGGCGATGAGACCGCCTTGGACCCCACCACGAGGGTTCTTGATGTTCGGGGTGACGTCGAGCTCCATGGCGAAGTCGCCGGTCGACGGCGGCACCTCGCGCATCGACAGCTGCTGGAGGAAGTGGGCCCCACCGTCGAGGAGGCGGGTGTGCTCCTCCAGCGCGTTCTCGGGCCTGCTCTCAGTCGGACTCTCAGCTGGGAGTTGCGGCTGGCTCACAAGCCGACGGCGATCGCCTTGGTCTCGAGGTACTGCTCGAAACCCTCGAGCCCGTTCTGGCGGCCGACCCCGCTGGCCTTGTATCCACCGAAGGGCGA
>JBBQLA010000130.1:0-6743 GCA_038327485.1 Acidimicrobiales bacterium | reverse complement strand
AGCGGACCGAGGAGCTCGTCGGTCGGCGACGAGTACGACGGTCGGTAGATGTGCACTGCGGCGCGGCCGATCTGGGCGGAACGCGGCATTGAGGCCGTGCCCGTCCAGTAGCCGTTGTCGTTGCTCCAGTCGGCTGACGGTCGCAAGTCGTTGGCGGGGTGTGTGGTGAAGACCAGTGCTTCGGGGTCGAGCGTGGCCTGCCATGCGTGCGCCTGTTCCATGGCATCGCCGAATCGGTGGTCGATGACCGAGGAGAGCATCGCGTCGGGGCTTCGCCACGTGTAGGTGTGTGCCTCGCCCAATACCCCGGCGGCGGCAAACGGGGCGGCTTCGCGCATGACCACCTGGAGGATGCCTGGGTTGATGTCGGCGAATTGCTTCACGGCGCTGAACTTCTGGAACAGCGCAGCGTCGAAGAGTTGCCAGCGCTTGGCGGCGTCGAGCGTGGTCGGCACCATCTGCCAGGCCGTCAGGGCGCCCTGCGACCACCAGAACGGGAGGTTGGCAGAGTCGTAGTCGTAGCCGTAGGCGCCGTGAGGGTTGAGCGTGAACTCCTCGTGCGGGTCGAGAGCGACGCCGTGTCGCTCGCGAATCGTGGCGACCTCGGTACTGACGGCGGCTTGCTCGATGGCCGACGGCAGACGGTACTTCGACGATCCGATGAGGAACGTGGGCCCGATGTCGGCGGAAGTGAACGGCTGATCGGTGGTGTCGAACAGGAGCTTGGCGGTCTGGAACGATGACTCGACGAGCGAGTTGGTCTTCGAGACCTTGTACGCACGACCGTGGGTCACACCGAATGCGCCGTGGATTGTGTGGGTGGCGAGGTCGTACAGGCAGAGGTCGAGCACGCCGGCTGCGCGGCTCACGATCTCGGGGTCGTCGGCGAACTCGATCAGGGTCAGGAGCGGCGAGTAGTCGTATTTCAGGTAGGTGTTCGAGTGCCACTCGAAGAAGCCGAACCGGGCGCGCTCGTCGAGCCAGGCGAGGATGGGCTGCCGAGCGCGCGCGGAGTGCTCGGCGCCGGTGAGGCCGGTGAAGGTGAAGACCCGACCGGGAAGGGCGAGGCCGCCGAGGTATTCGTCGACGGCGAAGATCATCCGGTGGTTCTCCGACCAGAACCATTTGTTGTCGACCTGGCCCGACGGAAGGGGGTCGTCATAGCGGTAGCGGAATCCGGTGATCGCGTTCTCGACCGCAGCGATCGTCTCAGCGGGAAGCACGCCGGCGCCGAGTCGCAGGATCCACTGGTAGTTCATCAGGTCGAAGTCGGCGGTGTCGTAATACGGGTCGAGATCGACCAGCGCCGGGGTGACCGCGGCGGGGTTCCAGACGAACTCGAGCTCACGGTGCGACCGGACGAGGTGGGCGGCGACGCTCGACCCACTGGTCGGGTCCAGCGATCGCGTCGCCACGGCCAGGTACTGGTTCGCCCGCTGCTGGAAGGCGGCCTCGTCGATCAGGCCGGCCGTTCCCGGCGTGGGCATCGGGGAGGGGCCGCCGATATCGGGGAGATCACACGTCGGGAGTGGGATCGGCGGCGCCCCGACCGGGGAACACGCCGGCAACCAGACGGCGCCCGCGCCGACGGCACCAGCAAACAGAAACTGACGGCGTGATACCGGCATCGCACTCTCCCCATCGCCGCGAGCCGCGCGGCTGGCGTCAGTGTGCCGCACGATCGGGTGGGTGACCAGTTCGGATCTGCACCAAGATGGCGACGTGGCGACGACCGGGGTGGTGGTGGGTGCCGGCGACCGAGGGTTCGACGCGTACGCCACGCTGCTGCTCAAGGAACCGGCCCTCGGCCGGATCGTGGCCGTCGCCGATCCCGATTCGGGGCGTCGCCAGCGGTTCGCCGAGCGATACTCCCTCACGACCGCCGATTGCTACGACGGCTGGAGTTCGCTGTTCGAGCAGCCGCGACTGGCCGACTACGCCATCGTCGCCACCGGCGACACCCACCACGTCGAGCCGACGTTGCTGGCGCTCGCCGCCGGCTATCACGTGCTGCTGGAGAAGCCGATGGCGCTCGACGAGGACGACTGTCAGCGCATCGTCGAGGCGGCGGAAGCGGCCGGCCGATCGGTGGCGGTCTGCCACGTCTACCGGCATTCACACCTGTTTCGGCGGCTCCACGAGATCATCGCGTCGGGCGCTCTCGGCGACGTCGTCACGATCCAGCTGGCGGAGAACGTGGCCTACTGGCACTACGCCCACTCCTACGTCCGCGGCCACACCCGCCGCTCCGAGGTGCCGTGGTTGCTGCAGAAGTCGTGCCACGACCTCGACCTCCTGTCGTGGATGGCCGGTGCGCCGGCGGTCGACGTCTCGTCGTTCCTGCGGCCAACCGAGTTGACGTTGCGCAACGTGCCCGACGGCGCTCCCGAGTTCTGCATCGAGGGTTGCCCTCATGCCGAGACGTGTCCGTACGACGCCGTCGCCACTTACCGCGACCTCACCCCGGCGCTCGGCGACCTGGCGATGGCCGAGCGGCCGATCGGGCTCGGGATCGGAGCGTCGGTGCTGAAGAAGGTGCGACCCGCGCTCCTCGGCTCGTCGATCCCAGCTGTTGCCAAGCGTGCCGAGTGGTGGCGTTGGCCGGTGGCCGCTGTCACCGACGACCACACGCCGGACGGTCTCGACCGCGCCCTCCGCACCACCCGCTGGGGCCGCTGCGTGTATCGCGTCGACGACAACGACCAGCCGTCGGGCCAGACGGTGTCGATCCGGTTCGCCAACGATGTGCTCGCCAACTTCACTCTGCAGTCGACATCGCATCGCTCGATGCGTACCGTGCGCGTCAACGGCACCACGGGGTCGGCGTGGGGCGAGCTGCATGCGCTCGACGGCTGGCTTCGCGTCGCCGACCACAAGTCCGGACGCGTCCGTGACGAGAAGGTACCGACGGCCTACGACGGGCACGGTGGCGGCGAACGTCCGCTCTTCCGCGACTTCTTGGCGGCGATCGAGGCCCGGCGCGACCCATCGCCGTCTGCGGTCGAGAGCATGGAGAGCCACCGGATCGCGTTCGCCGCGATGGAGTCGGCACGGACCGGTCAGATCATCCGTCTGAGATGATTTCGACGACGAAGCAGCGGAGGACGAACGTCCATGGATCCTGACCAACTCAAGCTCTTCTCGTTCGCCGTGTTCTCGAAGCTCGAGGGGGCCGTGACTTCGGGGATGATCCACCTGGGTGATGCCTTGGGCCTGTACGTGGCGCTCAAGGAGGCGGGGGTGCCTCTCTCCTCGGGCGAGCTCGCGACAGCGACGGGGCTCCACGAGCGTTGGGTCCGCGAATGGGCGTACAACCAGGCATCGGCGGGCATCGTCGAGTGCGATGAGGATGAGCGGTTCAGCCTCTCGGAGGAGGCTGTTGCCGTGCTCGCCACCCCGGAGCACCCCGCCTTCGGCATGGGCATGTTCCATCGGCTCCCGGAGACCATGGACGGCCTGCGTGCGATGCCCGAGAGCTTCCGCACCGGTCTCGGCCACGACTACGACAGCCACGGCCCCGAGGGGGCCATCGGGATCGAACGCAGCTTCGAGCCGTGGAATCGATCGTTCCTGGTCCCGGTCGTGTTGCCCGCCCTGGACGGCGTGACCGAGCAGCTCGAGTCCGGGATCACGGTCGCGGATGTCGGCTGCGGGGCGGGTGGTGCCCTCCTCCTGATGGCGGCGCAGTACCCGCACAGCGATTTCCATGGTTACGACATCAGCAGGTACGCGATCGCCCGCGCCCAAGGGAAGGCGGCGGAGGCAGGACTCGACAACGTCCGGTTCCACGACGCCGCGGAGGAACCGATCCCGTCCGACAACTCGGTCGGCCTCATCACCACGTTCGACTGCATTCACGACATGACGCACCCGTTCGAGATGATGCAGGCGCTGCGTCGGGCGATCACGTCTGACGGCACGTGGCTCCTGGTGGACATCAAGGCCCATGACACCTTCGCTCTGAACGCCTCCAAGAACCCAATGGCTCCGTTGATGTATGGGATCAGCGTGCTCTCGTGCATGTCGTCGGGGCTCTCGACCCCCGATGGGGCAGGGCTCGGCACGCTCGGACTCCCTGCGTCGAAGGCCCAGGCGATGGCCGGGGACGCCGGGTTCGGCAGCTTCGGCCGGCTTCCGATCGACCACGCCACCAACGCCTTCTTCGAGATCCGACCTTGAGTCCTCATCGATCATGGTCCCAGGGCTGATCAGACTTCGATGACGAGGGGAACGATCATCGGGCGGCGCTGGGTGCGTTGCTTGATGAACGAGCCGGCGGTTCGGCGAACGGCCTTCTGGAGTGATTCGAGGTCACCCTTGCTCGTGGCTTTGAGAGCGGTGTCGAGCCCGGCATGGACAGCAGCAGCGCAGCCATCGATGAGATCGGCGGCCTCGGTCTCATGTACCCAGCCTCGGGTGATGACTTCGGGTGCGCCGAGCACGGCGCCGGCGGTGAGGTCGACGGTGGCGAGGATGACGACGATGCCGTCCTCGGCGAGGACGCGTCGGTCGCGGAGCACGCCGCTTCCGATGTCGCCGACTCCGGAGCCGTCGACATACAGGTAGCCGGCGGGCACCGAGTCGCCCCGGTGGATCCCGTTGTCGTCGAGGACGAGTTGGTCGCCGTCCTCGCACACGTTGACGTGGTCGTCGGCGACACCCATCTGGCGGGCGATACGAGCGTGGGCGACGAGGTGGCGGTACTCGCCGTGCACCGGTGTGAACCACTCGGGTGTCGTGATCGACAGGAGGGTCTTGAGTTCTTCAGCCTTCGCGTGGCCTGTTGCGTGGACGTCTTCGATACCGGAGTGGATGACCTCGACACCGAGCCGGGCAAGGCCGTCGAGGACCTTTGTGACGTTCATCTCATTGCCGGGAATCGGGTGCGAACTGAGGATGACGGTGTCGTCGGGTGTGAGCTTCAGCCAGCGGCTCTCTCCTGCGGCCATGAGCGTGAGCGCGGACATGGTTTCGCCTTGGGAGCCAGTGGAGATGATGCACACCTTGCCGGGATCGAGATCGGCGACGTCTTTGATGTCACGGAGGTGCTGGTCGGGGATGTTCAACAGGCCCATGTCCCGGGCGAGGCGGACGTTGTTCTGCATCGACCGGCCGAGCGTGGCGACGACCCGGTCGAACGAGATCGCCGCGTCGGCGATCTGTTGCACACGGTGGATGTGACTGGCGAAGCAGGCGGTGACGATGCGACGACCCTCGTTGGCGTGGAACACATCGAACAGCACTTTGCCGACTGAGGTCTCCGAGCGGGAATGGCCGTGCTCACACGCGTTCGTCGAGTCGGACAGGAGCAGGCGGATCCCGTCGCCCTTGGCGAGGGCGCCCATCGTGGCAAGGTCGGTGCGCCGACCGTCGACGGGGTTGAGGTCCAGCTTGAAGTCGCCCGAATGCAACACGGTGCCCTGGGGGGTGTGGAACGCGGTGGCGAACCCGTGGGGGACCGAGTGGGTGACCGGGATGAACTCGCAGTCGAACGGTCCGAACGAACGGCGTTCGTTGTCGGCCACCGCGATGAACTCGGTGCGGCCCAACAACCCGGCCTCCTCGATCCGGTTTCGGGCGAGACCGAGCGCGAGGGCGGAACCGATGATCGGGAACGACAGCTCGCGAAGCAGGAACGACAATCCGCCCATGTGGTCCTCGTGGCCGTGGGTGACGATGCACCCCTCGATCCGGTCGCGGCGGTCATAGAGATAGGTGAAGTCGGGCAGCACCAGGTCGATGCCCAGCATGTCAGCGTCAGGGAACATCAAGCCGCAGTCCAGCAGCATGATTCGCTGGTCGATCTCGATCGCCGCGCAATTGCGGCCGATCTCACCGAGACCACCGAGGAAGGTGATGGTGACGGGTTCAGGCATAAGCGTTGCTCCTCGAGCGAGTTGTGGTGATGCTCATCATGATGGTCATCCTGTCAGCGGCTGGATGCGAAGTGATCGGAGACGCGATCGTGGAGCGCGACCGGAACGTGCGCTGCGGAGTCGAACATCGCGCGAAAGATGCTTCGGATCGCAGTCACCTCTCGCCGAGTGTCGAGTCGATGAGCCCGAGTTTCATGGCGTGCATGGCGGCTCCGGCTCGGCTGGATACGGCGAGCTTGGTGTAGATGTGCTCGACGTGGTTGCTGACGGTCTTGGGGCTGATGCCGAGTTGGCGTGCGATGCCTTTGTTGGGGAGTCCTCTTGCGAGGAGTCCGAGGACTTCGCCCTCACGGGTGGTGAGCCCGGCTGGCCCGCCGGCTCGTGAGCGACTGGGCTTCTGTCCGGCGGCGGTGAGCACGGCGTCGGTCGCGGCGGGGTCGAGGCGGCCTCGGTTCGCCTCGGTTCGCAGCTCTTCGGCGGCCTCAGTTGCGCGTAGTGCCGCACGATGGGGGCGGGTCTGGGTCATGGCGTGGTAGGCGTCGGCGGCGGCGAGGATCTTCGCGGGGGTGGAGATCATCGGCCCGGCGACACCCCGGTGATAGCCAGATCCATCCATCCGTTCGTGGTGGGTGGCGGCCAGCAGCCCGACGCGTCGGAGGGGTTCGGGCCGGTGGAAGATTCGTTCGACGTAGTAGACGTGCATCCGCATCCGTTCCCGATCGGCGGCGGAAAGTGGCCCGGGTTTGTCCCAGATCGTGCCGGGGACACCGAATCGTCCGATGTCGTGCACGAGCGCGGCGCGGCGGGCGAGTGTTGCTTCGGCCGGCGGCATCTGGACGAGTTCGGCGGCCGCCGCGACGAGCTCTG
>JBBQLA010000129.1:0-6747 GCA_038327485.1 Acidimicrobiales bacterium | reverse complement strand
AGCGACTCGAGGGAGAGCCGATCGTGAAGAGCAAGAGTCGTTCCATGCCCTCTGTTGGGGTGCTCCTGTTCGTGGCGTTGATCGCCGTGAGCTGCACAACGTCGGGGACGGTGCCCGAGTTCTCCTCCCGCTGGAGTCGTCACCTGCGGTCATTCTCGGTCATGCGGACTACCACGGTGCCCCAGACCACGACCACCGAAACCGTCCCGACGACCACCGCGGCGCCAGAGCCGGCGGTCACCTCGATCACGGCGAAGCCCGCTCCTGCGCCGACCACGGCGAAGCCCGCTCCGGCGTCAACCACAACCACCAAGCTTGCGCTGAAGCCGGCGCCCGCCCCGGCCGCCCCGGCCGCAGTGGCCGCCGTGGTGTCCTCTGGCTCAACGGGTGCGCCGGTTGATACGGGCCTGACCATCCCCCCATCCAGCCTCACCCCCTGGACCGGCCCCCAAACCATCACCCCCACCACACCCGGCGTCACCAACGCCACCCTCACCGGCTACCTCTTCACCAACCCCGTCAACATCACCGGCAACATCACCATCACCAACAGCAAATTCGTCTCCGACTCCTGGAACCACATCATCATCCAAGGCACCGCCACCCCAGGCCCCACCTTCACCCACATCGAAATCGACGGCCTCAACACCACCACCCACAACGACGACATCGGCATCACCAACAGCACCCACGACGGCGGCAACGGCGGCAACTTCACCATCGACCACAGCCACCTCTACCACCTCAACAACGGCGCACGACTCGACTCCAACGCCACCATGACCAACACCCTCATCGACAACCTCTCCACCGCCAACGGATCACACACCGACGGCATCGAGATCTACTGCGGCAACCACATCACCATCGACCACACCACCATCAACGCCACCCCCTCCAACACCATCAACAGCGCCATCATCGCCAGCGGCGGCAGCAACGGCTTCTGCCCCATCAGCTACCTCACCATCACCAACAACCACCTCATCGGCGGCATCGGAAGCCTCCGAGTCGACGACAACCAAATCAGCCACGTCACCATCGCCAACATCCTCCTCACCGGCCCCTTCCTCTACTTCTCCACCGACATCCCCTACCCCACCGAAATCGACACCTGGACCAACGTCCGCCTCGACAACGGCATCACCATCCCCACCCCCCAAACCTTCGGATGCACCACCACCAACTCCTGCAACTAGCACGCTGACGACCCTCGATCGCCACCCACACCGATTGTGACGAATACGTTGCGATCGCAGCATGATTTGTGGTCGAATCGGCTCACCTGCAGCGTCAGTTCTCGGGGCAGCTCATCGGGAACCCCTTGAAAGAAAGGGATGTGGCGAGGGCTGGTTGCGTTCGCCTGTGGTCACCGTTCCCCCGACAGGCCTGTTACGGTTGTATGTCGAAATCATGACAGACGGTAGAGTTTGATTGCATCACGATGCACCTCACGTTCGCCCATCACCTCAAGATCTCCGGCTCCCGTGCCGATAGATCACACAGCCGACAGCCCTGGGAGAAACTCATGAAGTTGAAGCGATTCCGTCCGGTACCTGTTCTCGCGGCGGCACTGCTCGTCGCCCTCCTGTGCGTCACGACCAGTGACTCCGGTGCGATGATGCGCTGGCGCTTCCGCCACCAGCACCGTCGTCACGCGACGATCGTGGTGCAGACCACGACGACCAGCACGTCCACAACGACCAGCACCACCACGACTGCCGCTCCGGCACCCACCGCTGCCCCGACGACCGCCAAGCCGACCCCGACGACCGCCAAGCCCGTCACCAACACCACGGCGGCCCCAGCACCTGCACCGTCGGTCGGCTTCCCGACCGCAGCCTCCACCGGCGTTCCTGCCGGGACCGCGCTGAAAGCGTGGCCCGGTTCGTGGACCACCAGCACCGCCGCGCTGCCGACCACGACATTCAACGGCGTCACCTACAAGGTCATCGACGGGTACGTGTTCGACGCTGGCACGAGCGGCAACTTCCTCGCCGTCGACGATGCCTACGTCATCATCCGAAACAGCCGGTTCGTCACCACCGGTGCGTCATCGAACGGCGGGGCCATGGTGCAGGTCCGTTCGTCCAACCGTTCGACAATCCTGCAGAATTCCGAACTTGACGGCGGCCCGGCCTGGCCCCGGGGCATTCAGTCCGACACCGGTGACCTCGTGGTCAGCGGTAGCCGTTTCCACAACACGGGCGAGTCCGCTGTCGAAAAGAACGACCCGAACTCGGCCTCCTCGCTCACCGTGAGCGACAACTACGTCACCGTCGACAAGGGGTGGCCTGGCGCTCTGCACGTCGACGGGATCCAGGTCGGCGACGCCAAGAACGTCACCATCCGGCACAACACCGTGCTCATCCAGCCCTACGGCGGCGCCGACGGCAACACCAGCTACGTCTCGAACTCAGCAGTGGCCGTCTGGGCCGAGGGCGGCAACGGCATCCAGGGCACGGTCATCATCGACAACAATTTGCTGGCCGGTGGCGGTCGGACCATTTACGTCCAGCAGAAGAACCCCTACCCGTGGTCCGGAGCGGTGAGCATCACCAACAACTCCTTCGACGTCCGGTTCGGCGCCAACGCATCGGTGTGGGGTCCGCTCTATCCGTTCGGTCTGCCCGCCAACCTCGCGTGGAGCGGCAACTCCTTCAGCGACGGTCGGGCCGTGTCGATCACCGCTGCTCTGAGCAACTACCCCTGAGCAACTACCCCTGAGCGAATCGCCTCAGAGCCCGCCCCGGTCCGGCCGGTCCGCACGACACCCCAGGTAGACTGGGGAACTCGCGCACGAGTGAGGAACGACCATGCCCAATGCCATCGACCCGGCGAAGTTCGCCTTCGACCGGACAACGCTGGCGCCGATCGCGGCGCAGGTGGCACCAGAGTTTGCCGCGGCTCAACCCTTCCGTCACGCGGTGATCGATGGGCTCCTGCCTGACCAGGTGCTCGACGCCGTTCTCGACGAGTTCCCGACCCCTGAGGCCGTACCCTGGCAGGAGTTCGACCGTCCGACCGAGGTCAAGTTGGCTCTCGCCGACACGACGCTCATGGGTGCTGCAACCCGCAATTTGTTGGCCGAGTGCAACGGCGAGGTCTTCATCGACTTCCTCGAGGAACTCACCGGCATCAGTGGGCTCATCCCGGACCCGCACTTCTCCGGCGGTGGCCTGCACCAAATTCGCCAGGGTGGATTCCTCAAGGTCCACGCCGACTTCAATCGGCACGCCCGGCTGCAGCTCGATCGCCGGCTCAACGTGTTGATCTACCTCAACAAGGACTGGGACGAGTCCTACGGTGGCGCCCTCGAACTGTGGAACGAAGACATGACCGCCGCCGAGCGCACCGTCGCACCCCTGTTCAACCGGCTGGCCGTGTTCGCCACCACCTCGACCGCGTACCACGGTCACCCTGTAGCGCTCACCTGTCCGCCCGACCGCGCCCGCCGGTCGATCGCGCTCTACTACTACACCAACGGCCGCCCCGACGATGAGGTTCAGGCCGCGCACAGCACGCTGTTCCGGGCGCGGCCCGACGAGCGGGTGCGCCGATCAGCACGGGACGAGCTTCGCCGCTGGGTCCCCGAGCCGATCCGCGAGTGGATCCAGTCCAAGCGTTGAGCGAGGATCTGCGCGCCTCGACCGATTCGGATCGGATCCCTGACGACGAGAGTTCCGGCCGTGACCGGTCGGCCGCACTGCTGATTCTGCAGAGCTTCGTGTGGTTGTTGGCGGTCCTGCCAGCGCGACTGGTCTTCCCTCAGATCGGCTACTTCGGCTCACCGGCCTCACTGGTCGGGCTGATGGCGTTCGCGCTGTGGGCCAGCGGCGCAGCCCGACCCGAGCTCCTGGTGCGGAAGGTGCTGGCCGTACGGGTGGCCGTGGCGTGCTTCTGGCTCGGACCACTCATCTCGTTCGTGGTCCTTCACCTCAACTCGGTCCCCACCGACGAAGTGAACGCGGCCGATCGCTGGCTGCTCTTCTCGCTGGTCTGGTCTGGCGTCGCACTGCTCGGCGCCGAAGGCCTTCGGTCCAAGGATGAGGCCATCCGGCTACTTCGGGTCGTGGTGGCGGCGGCCAGCTTCAGCGCCGCGGTCGGGGTCGCGCAGTCCCGATTGAACTTCGACTTCACGGTGTGGGTGGCAAAACTGCCCCTCCTCAAGGCTGACGGCACCCTGCAATCGGTGTTGTCTCGAGCCGGACTGAACCGACCTGCCGGTACGGCGACCCACCCCATCGAGTTCGGCGCCATGTTGTGCATGATGATCGGCTTCGCGTTGGTCCTGGCCTTCCACGACAAGGACTGGAACCCCAAGCGACGGTGGCTGGCGCTGGGGCTGATCGGGATCGCCATCCCGATGGCGGTGTCCCGCTCAGCCATCATCGGCGGCGCCATCGCCATCACGTTCTGGATGGTGGGCGCCGATCGGGCACGGCGCCGGATCACGTCGATCGCGCTGCTCTTCGGCTCAATTGCGGTGTTCATGACGACGCCGGGACTGATCGGCACCCTGGTCGGCTACTTCGCCAACGCCAGCAGCGACGACAGCATCACCACCCGAACCGATGACTACTCCGCGGTGGCAAAGTACCTTCGCCGCTCTCCGATCATCGGACGAGGGCCGGCGACGTTCCTGCCCAAGTACCGCATCCTGGACAACACCTGGCTCACGTTCAGCATCGAGGTCGGGATCCTCGGCGTCGTCGGGCTGCTCATCTACTTCTGCGTGCCAGCCCTCTTGGGTGGGCGGTTGAAGCGATTTGGTGATTCACCGATGACGAGGGCCATCGGTCAGGCCGCGATGGGCGTGACGGTCCTGGTGGTCGTCGAGGCCGCGACATTCGACTTCTACGCCTATCCGATGGACCCCGGTTTCATCGCGGCGCTGATTGGCATTCTCGGTGCCCTGGCGGCCACGGCCGTCACGGCCGATGACCCGTCATCATCTCCCGAACTGGCGGAGCACTCGCCGCTCTCGCGTCGCGGACCCACCGAGCAGCAGAGCCATCGCCCGTCCCGGCGTCGTCGGCGCTCCGCTGCCCCTGACCAATGACGCTCGACCAACCCGATCAGGTCCACGAGGACACGCAGGATCCGCCGAGCGCCCGCACGGCGCTGAAGTGGAGCCTGGTGGCGCAGTTGTGCGCTCGGGCCGGGCAGTTCGGTCTCGGCCTGGTCTTGGCCCGGCTCCTGACTCCACGCCAGTACGGGACCTACACCTTGGCGCTGGGTTTGGCACTCATCCTGCTGACCATCGACGACCTCGGGTTGTCCAAGGGCCTGGTCCGCTGGCCCGGACGCTTCGAGGAGGCTGCACCGACAGCGAGGGTGCTCGGCCTGGTCACCGGGGTGACCCTCTACGCCGCGGTCTTCGCGCTCGCTCCGCTCGTCGCGGACGCCACATCGACTCCCGGGGCGACCTCGGTGATCCGGGTGCTGTGCCTGGGCGTGATCCTCGACTCCGCCGTTCAGATCGTGCCCGGGGCATCGCTGCAGCGCGCCCTGCGCCAAGATCTGTGGGTGATCGTCGAGGTCACACGGATCGTGGTACTGGCCTCTGTCACGATCGTGCTCGCCGCAACCGGACTGGGCGTCTGGTCACTTGTCGTGGGTTCTCTCGCCGGACAGGTCGCACTGTGTGTCGTGACCACGGCGTTGGCCCGAGTCCCGATTCGCTATCACTTTGATCGCCGGGTGGCCGCCGAGCTGCTGCGAGTCTCGGCGCCCTACTCCTTGGCGGCCCTGGTCAGCGCCACCCTGCTCAACGTCGACTACCTGGTGGTCGGCCATCGCCTGGGTACCGTCGCCGTCGGCATCTACCTGATCGCGTTCAACGTGTCGAGCTGGCCGACGTCGCTGGTCGGAGCTGCGATTCGGGCGGTGTCGATCCGGAGCTTCTCGGAGCTGAAGCAACGCGGGGAAGACGTCGACGAGATGGCCCGGCGCGCTCTGGTCCTGCTGTTCGGGGGGGCGCTGCCCTTCGTCGCAGTGCTTGTCGCCATGCCTGCGCTCACCATCCGGACCTTGTACGGAAGCGAATGGGTCGGGGGGGCCTCGGCGTTGCACTTCTTGGCGGTCCTGTCGATCGTGCGGCTCATCGACGGCCTGACCGACGACCTCTTCTTCGCCTGGGGTCACTCGGGGTGGATCCTGGCCAAGAACGTCCTGTGGCTCGCCCTTGTGATCGTCGGACTCAGCGTGGGAGCAGCCGTCGACGGCATTCGGGGTGTCGCCATCGCACACTCGGCGATCGCTGCCGGCGTGGTCCTTCCAGTGATCTGTGTGCTCCTCGCCCGGCTCGGGGTCTGGCGCCGACGACTGCTCACCGTCGCAGTCGGAATGAGCGTTGCTGCCGCCATCGCCGGTACCGGTGGATGGCTGGTGGTGCATCACGTCGACGCTCCGGACATCGTGGTGGCCGGTGCCGGAGGGCTGGCGGTCTGTGTCGTGTACTTCGCGTTGCTCGCGCCGTTCCGTCACCTGATCTTCGCGCCGACAGCCGCGGCTCAGTCGTGATGCCAGTCATGCGGCGACCCCGCCGACCGGCAACTCGAGTGCTGGTCGCGATGCTGGGCGTGATGCTCGTCCTGTTCGGTTGCTCGAGCCACCACACCGCCACGCCGCGGGCAAGGGCGCTCCTGAAGACCCCGCCCGATCAGCCCATCCCCGAGACGGGTGCGCCGGTTGATACGGGCCTGACCATCCCCCCATCCAGCCTCACCCCCTGGACCGGCCCCC
>JBBQLA010000128.1:0-6768 GCA_038327485.1 Acidimicrobiales bacterium | reverse complement strand
CATCGACAGCACCGCGCCCTTCGAAGACGTGTAGGCGATCTGAGGGGTCGCCGCGCCCATGTGGGCCACGAAGCTCGCCACGTTCACGATCGAACCGCCGCCAGAATCGCGCATGGCCGGGATGCCGTACTTGCAGCACAGGAACAGGCCTTTCACGTTCACGTCGAAAGTGAAGTCCCACGTCTCGATGCTGGTGTTCTCCGGGTTGTCGTCGTCGCCAGGTGACACGCCGGCGTTGTTGTACAGCACATCCAGACCGCCGAAGTTGTCGACGGCGGCCGCCACCATGGCCTCGACCTGCTCAGGGTCGCGAACATCGACTGCGACGCCGATAGCGGCGTCGCCGATCGACTCGGCGACCTCCTCGACGGCTGCCTGATCGAGGTCGGCGACGACGACCTTCGCTCCCTCTTCGGCGAACTTCTCACACGCCAACCGGCCCATGCCGTTGGCGCCGCCGGTGATGATCGCAACCTTGCCCTGGAGTCTGCTCATGGGCGCCGACACTACGCTCCGCACCATGTCGACATCGGAGACCTCCACCTCGCCGTTCGCTCAGCCCTACGACCTCCTGATCGGAGGCAAGGAGGTCCCGGCGCTCGACGGTGCAACCTTCGACGTGGTCGACCCGGCCAGCGGCCAGCGACTGGCGACGGTGGCCAAAGCCGGTCCCGCCGATGTGAGCCTGGCGGTCGCCGCTGCGCTCGGCGAGTTCGAGTCCGGCACCTGGGCGAACACCTCGGCAACGCAGCGGGGCAAGGTGCTGCTCGAGGTCAGTCGGCTGCTGCGCGAACGGGCGGAGGACTTCGCTGTGGCCGAGGCTCGAAACGCCGGTCATCCGATCGGCAATGCCCGGTGGGAAGCCAATGCGGCGGCCGACGTGTTCGAGTACTTCGCCGGTGCCGCCAACAAGCACACCGGCCTGCAGGTCCCGGTACAGGACGGCGGACTCGACGTGGTGCTGCGCGTGCCCATCGGGCCGTGTGGCCTGATCGTGCCCTGGAACTTCCCGCTCCTCATCACGTGCTGGAAGGCCGCGCCGGCGCTCGCCAGCGGCAACCCGGTGGTCATCAAGCCGGCGTCGCTGACCCCGATCACCGCTCTCATGCTCGGGTCCGTGCTGCTCGAAGCGGGCGTACCGCCCGGCGCGGTGTCGGTCATCCCTGGACCCGGCGGGGTCGTCGGCGACGCGCTCGTCGCAGACCCTCGCATCGCCAAGATCAGCTTCACCGGCGACACCACCACCGGCGCGGGCATCCTGCGTCGCTCGAGCGACAACATCACCCGTGTCACGCTCGAGCTCGGCGGCAAGTCGGCATGCATCGTGTTCGGCGACGCCGATGTACAGAAAGCTGCGACCGCCGCGCCGATGTCGGTCTTCGACAACACCGGCCAGGACTGCTGCGCTCGGAGCCGCTTCCTGGTGGAGCGCTCGGTGTACGACGAGTTCGTCGAGACGTTCGACGCCCACACCCGCGAGCTCGTCGTTGGTACACCCCTCGACGAGTCGACCCAGCTCGGTCCCATGATCTCCTCGGGTCAGCGGGCCACCTCCCTCGACTACCTGGCCATCGGCGAGGCCGAAGGTGCCCGTCGCGTCAGTGGTGGCGAGGTGCCCGACGGTGATGGGTTCTATCTGCGCCCGGCGGTGCTGGCCGACGTGGACAACTCGTGGCGAGTCGCCCAGGAGGAGATCTTCGGACCGGTCGCGGTGGTCATCCCGTTCGACGACGAGGCTGACGCGATCCGGGTCGCCAACGACAGCCCCTACGGCCTGTCGGGCTCACTGTGGACCCGCGATCTCGGTCGGGCCATTCGAGTCTCCAAAGCAGTTCGCACCGGCGTGATGTCGGTGAACTCTGCTCGCTCGGTTCGTACCGAGGCTCCTTTCGGTGGGTTCAAGCGCTCCGGCATGGGTCGTGAGCTGGGCCCGCACGCCATGGACCACTACACCGAGATGAAGAACGTCTTCTTCAGCGACGAGTGAGCGGCGATGAGCGATGGCGTCGCCCCGGTGGTCACACGGTTCTGTCCGCAATGTGGCCTGCCGTGTGACAATTCCTTGCCGCCGGTGTGTGCCACGCACGGACCACAATGGGCACTGGCTCGCAACGCCGCCGCCGCGTGCGTCGCCATCGTGCGTGACGGGCTGGTGTTGGTGACACGGCGGGTCGCGGAGCCGTGGGCCGGCTGGTGGGAGCTGCCCGGCGGGTTTCAGGACCTCGATGAACATCCCGCCGACACTGCGGTGCGCGAGGCACGCGAGGAGGTCGGCATGGACGTGACGATCGACGGATTGATCGGCATCTATCTGCACCACGCGGCCGATGACGACGTTCGCCAGGTCGTGACCTACGTGGGCACCGCAGTCGGTGACCCCCGTCCCGACCCGGCCGAGGTCAGCGACTGGCGGTGGGTCGACCCGTTGTCACCACCCGAGCCGATGGTGCCGCAGGAGCGGGCCGCGCTGAGCGATCTCCTGGCCTCTACGCCATACCATCTGGCGAGATGACCTCGACGCAGCTGCGTTGCCCAGGTGATGTCGGGGCCGCGCTGACCCGAGTTGGCCATCTGCCTGATCAGGCGCCACTCATCCGCCTGCAGTATCACGAGGATGAACCGTTGGCACGAGGAATGGCCGCCGCGCTGCCGTACTGTGACGAGTTCGTGGACGATCACTCACTCACCTCACTCACCTCACTCGTGTCGCTCGCCGCCTTGCTGCGTGGCGACTCCCGTCCCGCCGTGATCAACGCCGGCGCGCCCCGGTGAAGGACATCCTCGGCGACCTGGAGCGCTGGCGCAGCGCCGGTCGGCGGGTGGCCCTGGCGCGGGTGGTCGACATCGAAGGCTCCGGCCCGCGGCTCCCCGGGGCAGCGATGGCGGTCAACGAGGACGGCGCCGTTGCCGGCTCGGTGTCGGGTGGTTGTGTCGAAGGGGCGGTGGTCGTCGAGGCGCTCGACATCATCGAGTCCGGTGATCGACGCATCGTCACGTTCGGCTACAGCGACGACGACGCCTTCGCGGTGGGGCTGACCTGTGGAGGAACCGTGCACCTGTTCATCGAACCGTTGGACTGGTGAGCGGGCTGTGACCATGTTCGAGCAGCTGGCTCATGCCCTCGCCTCGCAACAGCGCGCGGTCTTGGCCACCATCGTGGCGGCCGACGCTCGAGAACGAGTCGGCGCCAAGCTCCTGGTGACCTACGACGGGCCCGAGCCCGTGGTGGCCGGCTCGATCGGAGGACCCGATCTCGATCGGGTGGTGGTGCGCGACGCCATCGCTGAGCTCGAGGCCGGAACATCGGGGGTTCGCCACTACGGACTCCAGGGTGAAGCCGGCGAGGACGCGGTGACGATCTTCATCGAGTCGTTCGCTCCACCTCCTCGCCTGTTGATCTTCGGTGCGGTCGACTTCACCGGTGCCCTTGTCAGGGTGGCCAAGGTCCTCGGCTACCGAGTGACCGTGTGCGACGCCCGCGAGGTCTTCGCCACCACTCATCGCTTTCCCTTGGCCGACGAGGTGGTGGTCGACTGGCCCCACCGGTTGTTGGAACGTGAGGGCCCTCTGCTCGGTCGCTCCGATGCGGTGTGCGTGCTCACCCACGACCACAAGTTCGACGTGCCCGCCATCATCGCCGCGCTCGGTACCGACGTCGGCTATCTCGGGGCCATGGGGTCTCGCCGCACCGCTGCGCAACGACATCGTCAGCTGCTCGAGGCCGGGGCCACCGAGGCTCAACTCGTTCGCCTGATGGCGCCCGTCGGTCTCGATATCGGGGCCCGGTCGCCCGAAGAGACCGCCATCGCCATCTGCGCCGAGATCATCTCCCAGCGAACCGGGCGATCGCCCGTCTCCCTCCGCGACACCTCCGGACCGATCCATGCCGTCCCGACCTGATCCCGCTGCCCTGATCGATACCCATCGGTATCCCATTCAGGGGATCGACGCAGCGACGCAGTTCGTACGTGAGGCCCGCGACGGTCTGGCTGACCAGGGCGTCGCCATGCTCGAAGGATTCCTCACGCCGGAGGCAACGGAGGCGATCTGCGCTGAGTGTGCGTCGCTCGAATCGACCGGTCACTACTCCGAGGTCATGGGAACGCCCTACCTGGGATTGCCCGACCAGTCGTACGCCGCGAGGCATCCCCGGCGCGCCCAGGTCCGAAGTGCCCTGACCGCGGTGGCCTACGACCTCATCGGCGAAGACTCGGCGCTGCGTGCCCTCTACGAATGGGATCCGTTCCTCGACATGGTGTCAGTGTTGCTCGACCGCTCCCCGCTGTACCGCTACGCCGATCCGTTCGGAGCGCTCAACATCGCGGCGATGTCGGAGGGCGACGAACTGGGGTGGCACTTCGATCAGACCGACTTCGTGGTGTCGATCGCCCTGCAGTCGTCGGATGCCGGCGGTGACTTCCAATCCGCCACCCGAGTTCGGACCGAAGATGACGAGCACTACGACGCTGTCGGAGCGGTGCTCGCCGGATCCACCCATGGGATCGAGCACGTGCCCATGCGTCCTGGCACGCTCATGCTCTTCGAGGGTCGGTATTCGATGCACCGGGTGACCCCCATCGTCGGAGCTCGGCCCCGCTACGTTGCGTTGCTGGCCTACGACACCCGCCAGGATGCCGACAGCTCGGAGCTCCTGAAACTCGTTCGCTACGGAAGGTTGCCGGCATGAGCCAGTTCGGAATCCAGATCGGCGAGGGGTTCGAGGGCGGCGGCGTCTCAGCCGCTCACGTCAACACCGTGTTGGGCGACCGGAACGGCTCGGTCGGCGCCTCGTGGACCAACGCACTGGCCAGCCCGTCGCAGGGACACGCCGGATTCATGGTGGTGAAGCGACCAGGCATGGCGGTCAAACCGTTCACCCTGTTCGTGAACAAGTCCGCCCTGGCGTCGCGCGAGCACGCCGAGCTCACGTGGGGAGCGGCGCAGGCCGGCGTGGCGGCAGGGGTGCTCGACGCGGTGGCCGGGGGAGTGCTCTCCCAGGAAGTTGCCGAGACAGCAGTGATCATCGCTGCGGTGTGGGTCGACCCGGGCGCCTCGGCGATCCACCAGGACGCCATCTTCTCCAACAACCGCGTCGCCACGCTCACTGCGCTGACCAGTGGCGCCACCGGCCGGCCGACGGCTTACGAGGTACTCGAGGACGACGGTGGATTGTGGAACCCGTTCTACGAGCCGTGACGGCGCTTTGCGCCGGTCCACGACGGTGCGCAAGCATTCGCCCCATGCGCTCCGCTCGTGTTCTCGCCGCCTCGGCCTCGGTTGCCCTCGCTCTCGTCTTCGGAGCGACCGGCTGCTCCCGCCCTGACGCCAATCCGGCCGTCAAGATCACCGGCGATCCGGCCACGGCCAACCCGGCTCCGCCGGCTCCGACAACCACGACCACGACTGCGGTTCCCACCACCCTGTACTACGGCGCCCAGTGACCGAGCGGCTCACCGCTCGTCCGCAGTTCCCGTCGCCACCCGCTCCGCGCTACGTCAGCCACGAGATCCATCCCGCCGTGTTCACAGCGCGGCAGTGTGACCGGATCATCGCGTTCGGCAACTCGCTCGAGCCGCGCGACGGCCTGCTCGAAGGGGTGGACGGAAGCGAGGTCAGCGACGACTCCATTCGGTCCTCACTCACTGCGTGGATCGCTCCCGACGACGACACCTGGTGGATCTTCGACAAGCTCGCCTCGGTCGCAACACGGGCCAACCGTCGCTACGGGTTCGACTTGACCGGTTTCGACGAGGATCTGCAGTTCACCCACTATTCCGAGCCCGGCGCGTTCTATGCATGGCATCAGGACGGTCTCGACGGTGGAGTGGCCACGCGAAAGCTCAGCTTGGTGGTGCAGTTGTCCGACCCTGCGGACTACGACGGCGCCGAGCTCCAACTCTTCGACGTGGTCGAGGACTTCGATCGTGAGGAACTCGTCGATTTCACCGCGGCGTCGCTCGGTCGTGGCTCGGTGATCGTGTTCCCGTCCTACGAGTATCACCGGGTGCTCCCGCTGCGTTCCGGCACGCGCCAGTCGCTCGTGGCCTGGGTTTCCGGCCCCCCGTTTCGATGACCGGACTTCGGGTCGATTGCTGATCTCCCCGGTTTCATCGGTCTTGGAGACAGAACACTCAACACGGAGACGATCCGCGCCGATACGACTTGCGTGCTGACAACGTCTGCAGTTCTCGTGGAGGGCCTCGTATCCGCTCGCCGCTTCGGCGCGGCCCTGTCGGCCGCACGCGCCGCTGACGGTGCCACGTTGGTGGCGATGTCGCGTCGGTGTGATCAGTGGTGGCGTCCCGACGAGCTGGCCGGTTTCGAGCAGGGCCGCAATCCCCTGGAGGACTCGGCAGTCATCTCGTTGACTCGTCTCTATCACCTCGGTGGATGTCCGTTGCCCGATGACCAGGCCTTCGAGTTGTTGGTCGACCGCTCGACGTCGAGCGAGGTCATTCCGCCTGATGGTGGCGCACCGGATCAGCCGGCCTCGCTGGTGGTCCTGCGTGCCGCAGCAGTGGCACGGCTGTGCGGCGCTTGGCTCACCCCGATGGACATCGAGGTGCTCGGCGACGTGGTCGGGCTGACTCCGGTCGAGCTGAACCGCTCACTCGAGGATCTCGAATCGAGCGGTCGTATCGACATTGTGGCCTCGGGCCTGGCGTCACACATCGTGGTGCCGCTGATCGGTGTGCTGATCGCCGAGACCCCCGCCGGGTCGCTCCTCGCAGTGCGACCCGCCGGTCGTCGAGGACGGCCGAGCGATCG
>JBBQLA010000127.1:0-6769 GCA_038327485.1 Acidimicrobiales bacterium | reverse complement strand
CCTCGTCCTGCATCATCGGCGACAGACCGGCCGACGGTTCGTCGAGCAGCAACACACTCGGTTCCATCATCAGCGCCCGACCCATCGCCAGCACCTGCCGCTGCCCGCCCGACAACGAGTCGGCCCGCTGGCGGAGTCGGTCGGCCAGCACCGGAAACAGCTCCACGACGGCCTCGGTTCGAGCCCGCAGCGAGCCGGGCCGCAGAAACAACCCCATTCGCAAGTTCTCCTCGATGGTCAGCGAACCGAAGACGTTGCGAACCTGTGGGACGTACCCGACGCCCTGCTCGACCAACTCGTGAGCGGAAAGCTTGGTGATGTCGACCCCGCGGAGCCGGACATGTCCGGACCGGACCGACACGAGGCCGAAGACCGCCTTGATCAACGTGGACTTGCCGGCGCCGTTGGGGCCGATGATTCCGACCAGTTCCCGCTCCTCGACACGAAGGTTGGTGCCTTGGAGGATGTCGACGCCCGGCACATAGCCGGCGACGAGCTCACCGACGTCGAGCAGCGGCTCGGTCACGATTCCTCCAGCGGTTCGGTGGGATCGCGACCGCGAAGGTCTTCGTGGCTCCGCCCGAGGTAGGCCTCGACCACTGCATCCTGCGCGGCGACCTCAGCCGGCGTGCCGACGGCGATCACATGTCCCTCGGACATGCACACCACGACGTCGGAGATTGCGGAAACGACATCCATGTCGTGCTCGACGAACAGCACCGATATCCCCTGCGAGGGGAGTTCGGTGATCTTCTCGAGCAAGGCCTGCCGCAGCGCAGGGTTCACCCCGGCCATCGGCTCATCGAGCATCAATAACCGAGGCGCCGACATCACAGCGCGGGCCAACTCGAGCAATTTGCGTTGCCCGCCCGACAAGGTTCCGGCGTAGTCACCGCGCTTGGCACCCAGGCCGACCCACTCGACCAATTCGGCGGCCCGCTCGGCCAACTCGCGATCCTGCTGTCGCCATGTCCACGGGAACACACTCGTGGCGAGCCGCTCTCCGCGTTGTCCGCCCGATCCCATCCGCACGTTGTCCAGGACCGAGAGCCGGGGGAACACGCGGGCGGTCTGGAAGGTCCGGACCATGCCGGCCCTCGCGATCACGTGCGCCGGCCGACCGGTCAGTTCGTCGCCCTCGAACCGCCATGTCCCGGCATCGGCGCGCTCGAAGCCCGTCAACACGTTGAAAAGGGTGGTCTTGCCGGCCCCGTTCGGGCCGATCAGCGCAACGATCGAGCCGCGCTCGACCTCGAGATGGTCGACCGAGACCGCCACCACGCCACCGAAGGAGCGTTCCACACCCATCGCCGACAACAGCGGTGAGGTCGTGGGGTCGGAGCCGTCAGCGGTCACGGACCAACGCCTCCTGTCGATCGCCGAGAATGCCTTGCGGTCGAAACACCAGCAGCAGGATCACGGCCAGCCCGACGACGACGAATCGGATGGCCCCGGTATCGGTCCCATCGATGAACCAGAAGCTGCGGTTCCCGATCGCCTGGGTGAGCAGGCTGTTGAACACGGAGATGGCGAACCAATAGACGATCGATCCGAGCGCGGGGCCGAACACCGTTCCGATTCCGCCGAGAATCACGACGAGGTACCAGTTGAACGTGACCTGCGAGACGTAGAACTCCGGCTTCACGAAGCCGCCGTCGAACACGAAGATCACCCCGGCGAGAGCGCCGATCGTGCTGCCGAGCACCAGCGATTGAAGCTTGGCGCCGAAGACGTTCTTGCCCAGGCTTCGAGCGGCTTCCTCGTCCTCCCGGATGGCCTTGAGCATGCGCCCCCACGGGCTGCGGGTGATCCGATAGACGAGCAGGGAGGCCAACACCACGAGGGTCCAGCCGACGATCATCGTCCACAACGTGTTCTGGTTGAACGACCACGATCCGATCCCGTAGCGGCCGTCCGCCAACGGGTTCACCGAATAGAACGACTTGGCGATGCCGGTGATACCGATGGGACCACCGGTGACACTCTGGAGTCGAGCCGAGTTGATCACGACCCGCAGGATCTCCGCAGTCGAGATCGTGACGATGGCGAGGTAGTCGGCGCGGAGTCGCAGCGTCGGCAGGCCGAGCGCCAGACCCAGCAGCGCACCCGCTGCGATACCGATCAGGATGCCGAGCCACAGAGGAAGCCCCTCGTGCACGGCGATACCGGTGCCGTAGGCGCCGACCATCGCAGAGGCCACGTGACCGAAGTTCATGAGCCCAGCGAAACCGAATTGAAGGTTCAGACCGGTCGCCGCCAACGCGTAGACGCACGCCGGAACACTGACTGCGTCACGCAGGCCGTCCACCGCGGCAGACGGCAGGTTGATCGCCAACATCATGCCCTCCGCGCTGTCGTGCCGAAGATCCCGGTCGGCCGGACCAGCAACACGATGATCAGGGCGGCAAGCGCCACGACGATCCGCAGGTCACTGTCGAGCCAGTAGGTGCTGAGATCGGACACCAACCCGACGAGCAGACCCCCCGCCATTGCTCCGAACGCGGTGCCGAGTCCGCCGAGCACGACCGCGGCGAACATCACGAGCAGGATGCGTTGGCCCATGTTCCAGCTGACCGTGTCGGTGAGCCCGATCAGAGTTCCTCCGAGCCCTGCCAGCGCGCCGCTGAGAACCCACACGGTCAAAATGACCCGCTGCACATCGATGCCCGACGACTCGGCGAGGTCTCGGTTGTCCGAGACAGCTCGGATCGCCGTGCCGAGCCGAGATCGCTGCAGGAACAATCCGACCACCACGAGCATCGCCAGCGACACCCCCACCACGACGAGGTCCTTGGGTCGCAGGTCCACCGGCCCAAGGTGGATCGTGGGTGATTGCGCAGCGAACTGAGCGTATTGCTTCGGGTTGGCACCGAACACGATGGCGAGGGCGTAGCGCAACACGAACGCCAGGCCGATCGACACGACCATGGCGGCCACGTCGGGCATTCCTCGTCTGCGCAACGGACGGAAGAGTCCCAACTCGAGCGTCGCTCCGAAGCACCCTGCGGCGACGACGCCGCACAACGCCGCCACGATCAACGGGAGGCCGACGCTTCCCGGATCGTTGAAGTACCAGGTCGCCACCGCTCCGAAGGTCACCAACTCGCCGTGTGCGAAGTTGGTCAGCCCGGTGGTACCGAACAGGATCGACAACCCAACCGACGCCAGGGCGATGACGAGGCCGAACCGGAGGCCGGACGCGAACAGGTTGGCCAGGCGGTCGAATCGACTGATCGCATCCTTCTCGGTGACTCCCTTGCCGGTCAGCTGGAAGACGAGGGGGGCCCGACCCGAGGCCTGTACGAACGGCTTGAGCACCGTGCGGGCACCCGAGACGAACGACACCCCCTTCGGGATCGTCGACGGGTCGAGCGTCACCTCGTACTGCGTACCCCCGGGCACGGTGACCTCGACGAGACCCGCTGCATCCGAGCTGGCGCGACCGATCTCCTTGCCGTCCTTGCGGACAACGAGGTCGACACCGTCGAGAGGTTTGGACCCCACGCTCAATGTCGTGGAGATCACCGAGCCGCTGGTGACCGTAGTGGTCGGTTGCACTTGAGCCGATGCCGGTCCGGCCGCTATCAACCACGTGCCGATCAAGACGCCCAGCGCCATGCACACCCTCACGGCCGATCTCACCGAGGCGGGAGCATAGGTGGGGTCATGGCAACGAGGGGTCGGGACCGATGACGAACAGATCGGGACCGAACCGCTTGTCCAATGCGGCGAAGGTTCGAGCGAGTCGGGCATCGGCCTGGTCCCACACGAGGACCGCCTGATCTGCGGCGTTGATCAGCCACGTGTCGCGTCGCTCCATCGCCTTGACGAAGGCTGCGGTATCGACGGGGGACTTCTTCTCGACCTGGATGATGTGTCGGGCGCGCGCGGTGAGCTCGGCGAAGCGGGCCCGACTCGCGGTGGACAGATTGCGATCGATCCCCGGGAAGCCGATGGCTGCGGCGTAGGGCAGCTCCGCTTCGATCGCCGCTTCGGCCGCCAGGAGTTCCGAGCCTGGGCGAAGCCCGGTGAGCACGACGAGATCGGAGTGGAGCACCGCCTGCGCCTCGATCCACTGTCGAAGTCGGCGGCGAACGTCGTCGCTCATGGCGTTGCGCTCCCACCCCCCGAGCTCGCCGGGCGGGAGACCGAGTACCAGCACCAGATGACCGGGAGGAATGCGGCCGTCTCGTCGCCGACGCTCCGCGCGTTGCTCGTCGACAGCAAGATCACTGATCTTGCCGCCACCGCCGGGACTGCCGGCGATGGTTCCGCCGATCGCGGTCCGGAAGGCGTCGCGTTGGATCACGGCGAGTTCATCCACCAGATCATTCATCACGTCGCCCGAATGACCCTTGACCCACTCGAAGCGCACCTCACTCCCCCGGCGGTCCTTCTCCTCCAGGAGTGGAACCCAGATCTCCTTGTTCTTCACCGGCTTGCGGTCCTTGGTCATCCAGCCGTTTCGGATCCAGTTGACCGACCACTTCTCCAACCCGTCCTTCACATAGGTCGAGTCCATGACCACCACGATCTCGCCGGGGTTGGACCGCATCGCCTCGAGCACCGCCGTGAGTTCCATCTTGTTGTTCGTCGTGTCGGGATCGCCGCCGGAGCCGCTGTGGTCACGCGACGACGCCCACGCCCATCCGCCAGGACCCGGGTTCCCGCTGCACGCCCCGTCGGTGTAGATCCGCAGTGCCCCATCGCTCGCCATGGCCGCAAGCATGGCAGCGCTGATGGGGCCCCATGGCGAGACCGACCCGCAACGCGAACAGTGACGGACCCGAGGGTCCGCCACTGAGACGCATTCGATGGTGGGCCGAGAAGGATTTGAACCTCCGTAGGCTGACGCCGGCAGGTTTACAGCCTGCTCCCTTTGGCCACTCGGGCACCGACCCAGGACCCGGCACGATAGCGCCTCGGGGCGACTGCTCCTACCTGGGATAGCGTCGGTCGCTCACTGACCCGAAGGAGAGACCGTGCCCAGCTTCGACATCAGCTCCGAGGTCGACGAGCAGGAGATCCGTAACGCCGTCGACCAAGCCGAACGCGAGCTCGCGACCCGCTTCGACTTCAAGAACACCAACTCGTCGGTGGAACTCGGGACCAACGAGATCACCTTGCGTTCGTCATCGGCCGATCGACTCGCGGCGGTTCGCCAAGTGCTCGAGGAGAAGCTGGTCAAGCGACAGATCTCCATGAAGGCCTTGGACTACGGCGACATCCAAGATGCTGCGGGCGGCACGGCCCGCCAGGTGGCCACCCTCGTCGCCGGCATCAACTCCGACCGATCTCGCGACCTGAACAAGTTCATCAAGGCGCTCGGGCTCAAGGGAATCCAGTCACAGACCCAGGGTGAGCAGGTTCGCGTCATTGCCAAGAAGCGTGATGACCTGCAGGGTGTGATCGCTGCGTGCAAGGAGCACGACTTCGGCATCCCACTGCAATTCGGAAACTTCCGCGACTAGGGCTGAGTCTCGGCCTGACTCAGCGCCATTCATGATTGCGGAGACGAGCGATGCGCTCCGCAGTCGGCGGGTGCGTCGAGAACACGTTGGCGAATGACTTTCCGCCGCGCAACGGGCTCACGATGTACGCGTTCTCCATGGCCGGGTTCACTTTGACCGGCTGCCGTTCGGCACCGATCTCGAGTTTCTCGAGCGCTCTCGCCAACGGCTCTCCGTCGTTGAGCATTCGCGCCGCCGAGGCATCGGCCTCGAACTCACGGCTGCGACTGACGGCCATCTGGATCATGGTCGCCGCGATCGGAGCAAGGATCACCATGGCAATGGCGCCCAGCGCGTTGCCCCCGTCACGATCGCGGCTGTTGCCCCCACCGAACATGGCGCCCCACATGGCCATGCGGGCGACGAAGGTGATGGCCCTGGCCACCCCGGCCGCCACCGATCCGGTGAGGATGTCGCGGTTGCGGACGTGGGAGATCTCGTGGGCCAGTACTCCGCGGATCTCCTCCCAGGTGAGGTAGTCGGTCAGGCCACTGTTGATGCACACGGCCGCGTGGGTGGGGTTCCGTCCGGTAGCGAAGGCGTTGGGCTGCGGGTTGGGGGCGATGTACAGCCGCGGCATCGGGAGGTGGGCTCGTTGGGTCAGCTCTCGCACGATGGCGAAGTACTGCGGCGCGTCGGCCTCGGACACCTCTCGACCCTTGGCGGAAGCAATGGCCATCTTGTCGCTGAACCAATACGTGCCGCCGGTCATCCCGAGGCCGATGATGAGCCCGATGACGAGGCCCGACTGACCCCAGAACGACCCGATGGCCATGCACAGCGCGCCGAGGAAGGCGAGCAGCGCGGCGGTCTTGAGGTTGTTCTTCATGGACTCATCATGGAGGAGCCGACCTGAATTCGGTACGCGGCTCCTGTGACCGCTGTTGGCCACAGGCTTTGGCACGCCCGCGTGATTCCCCCTGCGGTGAGTCTCGATGTGTCGTCGTGGTCATACACATGTTCGAGTCATCGAAGACAGAACTGAAAGCGATGGCCGGTGGGGCCAACCGTGTGAATCTGCTGGACAGTGCGGATCTGCTGGAGTGTGAGTGCATCGATGTCGTTGAAACGGCACGGTTCCCCGCGAACCACCCCCCACTCCTGGCGCTGCTCACCCCGGGGACGTCACGGTCGACCACATCGCGTTGTTGGCGAAACTTGCGGGTGGACCACCGAACGATTCGCCGCTGACCTCGAACTGCTGGCCCGATTCTCTGTCGACCTGAGCGCCGACGACTTGGCCGTGATCTGCGCGCAAT
>JBBQLA010000126.1:0-6781 GCA_038327485.1 Acidimicrobiales bacterium | reverse complement strand
GGTTGACCTCAACCCCGGCCAGACCGCCATGTCGGGGGCCGTGTGGGCCAGCCTGTTCGGTTTGATCCTCGGCGGGCCGGTCGGCTGGGTGGCCGGAGCTGCCATCGGAGCCGGCGCCGGTGCCATCACCGCCAAGGTCGTCGACCTCGGACTGAGCGACGAGTGGGTCGAGTGGTTTCGCTTGGCAGTCAAGCCCGACACCGCCACCATCGCGTTGCTGGTCGAGGAGATCGACCGTGATGCTCTGGTGGCCGAGGTGAAGCGCTTCAGCGGCGCCGACCTGGTGTATTCGAACCTCGACGAGGCCACCCTCGCTCGGGTGAAGTCGGCGCTCAGCGGCGAGCCGGCCGCTTCACCCGCCGTGACGGAGGCCTGACCGGCACGAAATATCGCGGCTCCGCTGGTCGTTGCAGAACCCCGTGACCATTCCGCTGTCCATTCTCGACCTGGCGTTCATCGGGCAGGGCGAAACCGCCCGTGACAGCCTCGAAGGCAGCGTCGTGTTGGCCCAGCACGCTGAGCGGGCGGGATATCGGCGGGTCTGGTACGCCGAGCACCACAACATGGCGGCCATCGCCTCGTCGGCCACGAGCGTGCTGATCGCCCACGTGGCGGCCAACACCACCACGATCCGTCTGGGTTCGGGAGGTGTCATGTTGCCGAACCACTCGCCGCTGGTCATCGCTGAGCAGTTCGGCACCCTCGAGACCTTGCACCCGGGCCGAATCGACCTCGGCCTCGGCCGCGCGCCGGGGAGCGATCAGAACACCATGTTCGCCATGCGCCGAGACCACCAGAGCTCGGATCGCTTCCCCCAGGACGTGCAGGAGTTGCAGGGCTACTTGTCGGACCACACACGGGTTGCCGGTGTCGAGGCCACCCCCGGCAAGGGCACCAACGTACCGATCTACATCCTCGGTTCGTCGCTGTTCGGCGCTCACCTGGCCGCCGCGTTGGGTCTGCCGTTCGGCTTCGCCTCCCATTTCGCCCCGGCCGCGCTCGAGGAGGCGGTCACCATTTATCGCCGCGACTTCAGGCCCTCCGCGCAGCTCGGCGAGCCCTACGTGATCGCCGGGGCCAACGTGATCACCGCCGAGACCGACGACGCCGCACAGGAGCAATACCAGATCGCCCGTCGTCGGCGAGTGGGGCTGATCCTCGGTCGTGACCAGACCTACACCGACGACGAGGCGGACCTCATTCTCGAGTCACCACAAGGCCGTCAGCTCATGCAGATGATGAAGTACTCGATCGCGGGAACGCCCGACGTGGTCAAGGACTACGTCGAGGCATTCGCCAAGCACGCCGACGCGGATGAGGTGATCGTGGCGCACCAATCGCCCACCGTCGCCGATCGACTGCACTCGGTCGACCTGCTGGCCGAGGCGTTCGATCTGAACCAATCGTGAATCAGAAGGACATCGATGTGATTTGTGCCTCAATACTTTCGAAACACTTGTGTTTCGTTCTCACGGGGTCTAGACCCGTCCCTCATGCGTAGCGCTCTGCAAGACCCCGAAGTCATCTATCGCCGACGGTGGCTCACCCTGCTCGTCCTGTGCATCAGCCTGATCGTCATCACGCTCGACAACACGATCCTCAACGTGGCGATCCCGACGCTGGCCCATCCAGTGGCGCAGGGCGGCCTCGGGGCGACGGCGAGCCAACTCCAGTGGATCGTCGACGCGTACACGCTTGTCTTCGCCGGGTTGTTGCTCACCGCCGGATCGATCGGGGACCGCTTCGGGCGCTACCGATTCCTCGCTCTCGGCTTGGCGATCTTCGGTGTCGGCTCGGCCCTGTCGGCGGTCTCGGACTCGGCCAACATGCTGATCGGCACCCGTGCGCTCATGGGAATCGGTGGGGCGTTCATCATGCCGTCGACACTGTCGATCATCACCAACGTGTTCACCGATCCGGCCGAGCGAGGCAAGGCCATCGGCGTGTGGGCGGGCGTGTCGGCGCTCGGCATCGGACTCGGGCCGATCACGGGCGGCTTCCTGCTCAAGCACTTCTGGTGGGGGTCGGTCTTCATCGTGAACGTGCCGGTGGTGGTCGTCGGCCTGATTCTCGGCTATCTCCTCATCCCCGAGTCGCGCGACCCGGGCCACGGCAGACTCGACCCGGTCGGCGCGGTGCTGTCGATCGTGGCGCTCGGCGCGCTCCTGTGGTCGGTCATCGAGGCCCCGAGCAACGGATGGGGCTCATCGAAGATCATCGCCGGCTTCATCATCGGCTTCGCGGTGCTGGCGGCGTTCTTCGTGTGGGAGCTGCGATCCAGTCACCCGATGCTCGACATGCACTTCTTCGAGAATCCGCGGTTCAGCGCAGCGAGTGGCGCCATCGCACTGGTGTTCCTCTCGCTGTTCGGCACGCTGTTCCTGCTCACGCAGTACCTGCAGTCGGTCCTCAACTATTCGACGGTCGAAGCGGGCGCCGTCCTGCTTCCTCAGGCCATGGTCATGATGATCTGCGCCCCGCTATCCAACGTGTGGGTGCAGAAGTTCGGCAACAAGCGCGTGGTCGCCACCGGGTTGCTCATCGTGTCATCGGCGCTCCTGTTGTTCGCGACCTTCCAACCCGACAGCGGGGTGTTGGTGATCATCGGCATCACTGCGCTGATGGGCGTCGGCATGGCCAACGTGATGGCGCCGTGTACTGACTCGATCATGGGATCGCTGCCGCGGGCGAAGGCGGGTGTCGGGTCCGCCGTGAACGACACAACTCGCCAGATGGGTGGCGCCGTCGGCGTGGCGGTGTTCGGTTCGCTGATGGCCAGCCACTTCAGTCATTCCTTCGCCGATCGCCTGTCCGGCAAGATCCCGGCCCCGTTGTTCGCGCAGGTCAAGGACAACGTCGGCCAGGCCACCGGCATCGCTCGCAATGCTCCCAACGCTCGGCCCTACGCGGCGCAGATCATCAAGGCGGCAGGGGAGAGCTTCGTGGGTGGGTTGCACACCACTGGAATCGTCGCGGCGGGAATCACCCTCATCGCAGCGATCGGCGTGGCGCTGTTCCTGCCAGCTCGGGCCCGCGACGTCGACGCGGACGGCTCGCCCGTCATCGCCAACGAGGCGGTTCCTGTCTCCTGATTCGCCGAGGTCGACCTGTCAACTACCATTGACAGATGCTCGAGTGTCAACTACAGTTGACATGTGGATCTGAGGCATCTCGAGACGGCAGCAACCTCCGACGATCCCGAAGTTGGGTTGCGGGCAGTGTTGGCATTGCGTCGGCTCGCCGACCGGCTCGAGGAACGCAATGTGGCCCTGGCCCGTCGACGTGGATGGTCATGGGAGCAGGTAGGCGACGCGCTCGGTATCTCACGTCAGGCTGCCCACAAGAAGCATCGAAAGACGTGGTGACATGAGACGATTCGACAATGAGGCTCGACAAGCTCTTCGAAACGCCGGGACCGAGGCGAAGCAACGTGGTGACCGGCACCTCGGCACCGAGCATCTCCTGCTGGCGGTCCTCGCCGTGCCCGATCTGGCGTCGGCCACCGACCTCGACGCCGTCATGGCGCGCGCGGCCCTGAACCAGCTCGACCACGATGCGCTCTCGGCCGTGGGGATCGACACCGGCCGAATCGACGACACCCCGGTGCTCGATGGTCGCACCAGTTTGCGGACCCGCAACCCTCGACGGTTCACACGGGGAGCACGACAGGTCGTCGTCGCGGCTGCCCAGCAGGCCGCACACCTCGGCGAGAGCACCATCACCTCGCGGCAACTGCTCCTCGGCCTCCTCGATACCGAATCGCCCGACGTTGCGCTGCAGGTGCTGCGCCGACTCGGCGTCGATACGGACCAGCTCCGTGCCCGGCTGGCGCCGAGTCAGGTCTCCTGACTCGTCAGCGCAGACGCGAGTCGGGCGGATCCGATTCGCTCGAGACTCGACGCGCCTGACGTGCTCGTCGCGCTTCGCGTCGGGACTGGGGGAGGGGACCGGACCTCCGGTCCGCCCAGCCGAGGATGAAGCCCATGGTCACCGACAAGATGGCGAACAGCTGCGCCGGCTGAGCGACCTCGGTGGAGATGCGATCACCTGCTACTGGCAGGAACACCGCCAACGCGACGCCGAACACGACACAGCCGAGACCGAAGTAGTGGGAGAAGCGCCGGAACACGAAGGCCAACGGTACCGGAGGCGTCCACCGGGCTCACTCTCGCCGATCTCCCATTGAGTTGACAGAACATACATTTACGGCGGATCACTGATTCTGGGAGAGAGTGGATTCCAGCTGGGACATGAGCCGAGCGAGCACCAATGAGGCATCGATGCCGTCGTCAAGCGCATCTGACGCGTCGCTCATGGCGTCGGTGACCTCGACAAGACGGTCCCGCAGGTCAGCCAGTTCGTTTCGGGTGACGACCAACTCGTCGTCACTCAATCCCAACTCCAGTGACCGTCGACGAGCTTCATAGGCCCGCTGCCGGCATGATCGACGACAGAACTGCGGCGGTCGACCAACCGGCCCCCCGATCACTGGTCCCCTGCACCATTCACATGATTTCATCACAGTGACGAAACTACCGGCAGACTGATCCCATGACGATGATGCCGTCCACCGATACGACCGTGATCACTCGAACCGAGGTGGATCCGGAAACTGCCGAGCCGTTGAGTTCGCACATCGTCAAGACCAAGCCGGGCGAGAACGCCGCTGCCAAAGTCCTCGAGGCCCGGATCAACGGCACACCGCTCGAAGCGTTGTGTGGCCACGTCTGGGTGCCGAGCCGAGACCCGAAACAGCTGCCGCTGTGCGAGGCGTGCAAGCAGGTCTACGAGCTGTACCGCGAATTCAACGACGGCTTGAACGACCGCCCGAATGAGTGATGGCTACGCTTCGGCGGTGATCGAGACTGACGTCACCGCCAACGTCGGAGCAGTCGACCTCGAAGCAGCCGACGAACATGTGAAACCCACCTTGCGTGGATGGTCTCACGTGTGCGGTTTCGTGGTGGTCGCGACCCTCGGGGGCGTGCTCATCGGCGTGGCAGAAGCTGGGTGGACCCGGGTCACGATCATCGTCTACGTCGCCGGCGTCTGCACGATGCTGGGCGTATCGTCGCTGTATCACCGCCTGCGCTGGTCGCCTTCGAAGCTCGCCTTCATGCGCAAGCTCGACCATTCGACGATCTTTCTCGCCATCGCTGGCAGCTACACCCCCATCGCTGCGATCTGCCTGTCGGGTTGGCAACGATCGTCCGTGCTCGCCACGGTGTGGGGCGGCACCGTTGTCGGGATGACCCTGCAGTGGCTGCCGGTGCGGATCCCGCGCTGGCTGTCGACCGCGGTCTACGCCATCGTTGGCTGGGTCGCGGTGTTGGCCCTCCCCCAGCTGTACAGCGGCCTCGGCATCTTGGGCTTCATGTTGATGATCGGCGGCGGGCTCGCGTACACCGCCGGCGCAGTCGTCTATGCGTTGAAGCGGCCCGATCCGTGGCCGACCTTCTTTGGTTACCATGAGGTCTTCCACGCGCTGACGATCGTCGGCGCCGGACTGCACCTGGCGTCGATCGCGTTCGCAGTGCTTCCGAAAGCCTGATCGGACACTGAAGCCCCCGAATTCAGCCGGCCAACACCTCGGCGGCCAAGCTCGTATCGAGGTTGCAGCCCGACAGGATCGCACCGACTCGCTGTCCTTGCAGCCGATCGCGGTCATCCAGCACCGCTCCGAACGCGATGGCGCCGGCCGGCTCTGGAAGGTGATGGGTCGATCGGAACACGAGCCGCATGGCGTCGGCCGTGACGGCATCGTCCACGACCGACATGCGAGCCACTCCCCCGATCACCACCTCGAGCGCCGTCGGGTCAGGGACACGACACGCGCATCCGTCGACGAACGTCTCCACCGTGTCGGTCTCGACCACGTGTCCGGCCTCGAACGACAACGAGTAGGCCGGCGCCCCTGCGGCGACCACCGCCACGATCTCGGTGTGCAGTCCGAGCAGGTCGCGCACACCGATCAGACCGGCCACTCCCGATCCCATTCCGAGCGGGGCGTAGACCACGTCGAGCGCACCCTCGGAATCGAACAGCTCCTTGGCGTAGGTCGCCACGCCTCGGACCAGGTCGGGATGGAACGACGCCACCGCTTCCCAACCGTTGGCCTCGGCCAGTAATGAGGCGTGCTCACGAGCCGCTTGGAAGTCGTGTCCGAACTCGACGAGATCGGCGCCCAGCGCCCTCATCGAGGCGTTCTTCTCGACGGAGTTGCCCTCGGGAACGACGATCGTGACCTTGACCCCGGCGCGGGACCCGGCATAGGCGAGTGACTGGCCGTGATTGCCCCGAGTGGCCGACACGATCCCGGTGACCGTCGGCCGATCGCGCAGCATCCGGTCGACGTAGACCAGGCCGCCACGCACCTTGAACGCGCCGACCGGAGTCAGGTTCTCGTGCTTGACCACCACGTCGAGACCGAGCTCGGCGGACAGCAGCGGCCAGCGAAGTTGTGGTGTCGGTGCGAAGTGGCGTCGGACAACGTCGGTCGCGTCATTCAGTTCGTCGAGGGTGAACACCGGCGCGACGATACGGTCAACCCGTGGTGGCCAGGGCCCGCCCGACGCGAAGCAGATGCTGCGATGCACCGCCGAGCTGCAGCTCGAGCTCCTTGGCCCGGGTGAAATGGCGAGCCAGCGGGTAGTCGCGATCGACCCCCACTCCCCCGTGCAGGTGCGCTGCGGCCAGCGAGACACGTTGGCCGCCCCAGGCTGCCCAGAACTTCGCGACCGACACCTCGTCGGTGGCGTCGAGTCCCTCGGCCAACCGAGTA
>JBBQLA010000125.1:0-6814 GCA_038327485.1 Acidimicrobiales bacterium | reverse complement strand
ATTCGACGGGAGCGGCGTCACCGGTGGGTGCGTCGAGCACCACCAGATCGGCCTCGGCGTCGGCCCCCACCACGGCGCCTTGCACCACCGTGCCGTCGGCGAGAGTGACCTGCGTCGTGCGGTCACGGAGGTTGTGGGCGTTGGTGAGCACTCGATCCTGGGCGATGACAACACCGCTTCCCCGTCCGGAGCGACCGATCGAGACGGTGGAGGGGCCCACGCCGTCGATGACGGATCGGGCTGAGTTCTCGAGTTGGGTGAGGAGGTCAGTGGCAGTCATTGGCGTCGCTTTCACGATCAGAGGACTCGGTCACTTCCGAATCACAAGTGACTCCACCATATCCAGTCACTAGCGAAATGCAAGTCACTCCGTAAGAACGAGATATCGTGACCACATGCCCCGGGAACGCATCGCACGAAGGACACCCTTGACCGCTGCCCTCGAACGCATCGGCGACCGTTGGAGCCTCTTGGTGATCGACTCGCTGCAGGCGGCTCCACTCAAGTTCGGAGAGATCAGCGAACGAGTCGACGGCATCGCCCCCAACATGCTGACCAAGCGCCTGCGACAGCTCGAGACCGATGGTGTGGTCATGTCACGGCCGTACTCCCAGCGCCCGATACGCGTGGCCTACGAGCTCACGGCGCGGGGACATGACCTGGCCGGCGCCCTCTCGATGCTCGACGCGTGGGGCGCCGAGCACGGCAACGGCGACGGTCACGGCAGGCTGGCCAGACCCCGCCACGCGTCCTGCGGTGGTCCACTCGAGGTGCGGCTGTGGTGCTCGACGTGTGATCGACCGGTCGATCGGCCCGAAGCCGACGAGAACATCTGGCTCTGACTCGGCGACCCCGGGACTCAGCGGATGGCCCGGGCGTTGATCGGGTTGGACAGCAACGGAGCCGGGAGCCGCGGCAGCACCGCTCGCGACACCCGTCGACCGCGACGCAGCACCTGGCGTTGCGAGACAGTGAGCGCACCGAGGCCGAATTTGGTGCTCAGCTCATCGCCAAGCAGGTCGACAGTGATCCAGCCCAACGGCGCCATGACCGGACCGGGCGTGAACCACAGGTTCGGCGTCATGATCTCGGCTGCGACGGCGACTGCGTCGGAGGTGACATCGAGTGATTCGATCGTCTTGCGCACGTACGTATCGAAGGCGTCGACGTCGTCGGGGATCAGCGCCTCCGGGATCCTGAACGCCCGCGCCAGCTCCTTGGTCTCGACGTAGTACTGCTCGCGCTGGGAACGGGTGAGCCGGTGCACGTATCGGCGCTCGACCTCGAGTGCGACCCAGCCCAGGGTCGCCCAGACCCACAACTGCAGCTCGGGGTCGAGCGCCCGATAGGACTCACCATCGCCGCGCACTCCGGTGACGGATCGGTGCATGGTGCGGAGCTCGGTCAGTACCGACTCACGCCGTTCCGGCGAGCCGAAGCTGATCGCCAACATGGCGTGCAAGGTGCGCTCCAGTCGACCGAAGGGATCGGTCGCGTAGGAGCTGTGCTGCGTCACCCCGGCTCCAACCGACGGGTGGCCGACCTGCAACAACACTGCTGCGGGCCCTCCCAACAGAACGGTCCACCGACTGACCAGCCCCCACGAGACGCTGTGCTCGTCGAACATCGCCCCCGGGGCTGGCCTCGACACATATCCGAGACCAGCGAGCGTCGGCGTGAAAACCATTCACATACTCTGCACCACTGCGGACAGCCGATCCAGCTCCCCCAGCTCGGTCGTCGTCGGGACCAACTGGATCTCGTCGAATCCGGCGGCCTCGGCCGCGTCGACCGCTCGTCGCACCTGATCATCACCGGCGCACGAGCAGGCATCGGCCAGCGCGCCTGCCAGTTCGTCGCCGAACACCCCGAGATAACCCTTGGCGTAGCTCTTCAGCTGGGCGCCGGCATCGGCGCCGAGCGCGAACCACCAGCTGGTCATCCGGTACGGCTCGGTGCCGCGTTCGGCGTTCTCCCACGCCGCGTCGACCTGGGCGCGCACTCGCAGCAACGCTTCCGACGACGGATCCATCTCGAAGCCGGCGACGCCGTCTGCCCACTTCGCCGAGCGAGTGATCGACTTGGGTCCCATCGCCCCGGACAGGATGGGCAGCGAGGCCCCCTGGATCGGGGTGGGTCCGATCGGATCGAGATCACTCTCCGGCGGCACACCCGCCCACAAACTGCGGATCCGCTGCACCTGAGCGTCGAGGCGTGAGAACCGACGGTCGAAGGACGCTCCCAGGGCGCGGTAGTCCTCGCTCCGGCCCCCGACTCCCACCCCGAGGGTGACACGTCCGCCCGACAACACGTCGAGGGTGGCGGTCTGCTTGGCGACCCATACCTCGGAGTGCATCGGCAGCACCACGATGGTCGAGGCGATTCGGACCCGCTCGGTGACCGCAGCGGCGGCCGACAGTGTCGTGAACAGCTCGAGGTTCTGATAGGCGATGCGTTCACCGAAACCAATGGTGTCGTAGCCGTCGGCCTCGATGCGTCGGCTCCAGTCGAGCACGGTCGACCGGGTCGCCCCGCCGAGCATGGTGGGCAAGGACAGTCCGATGCGCATGGCCCGAACCTAACCCGCAGCCTCGATCTTGATCTCGATCTCGGTCGTCGTCGACCAGCCCTTGCCGGTCACCCACAACCGATTCGCCGGGTCGCCGGGCCGGTGAGCAATTCCGTTGAGCACGAGATCGGGGTCCGCGCCGCTCAGATGCTCGTCGAGAGACGTCAGGTCGACCACCCCGGTCACGCGGCCCGAGGTGGGGTCGATGCGGAGCAGCTCATTGGACTTCCACACGTTGGCCCACAAGTCTCCGCTCACCCACTCCAGCTCGTTGAGCTGCGTGACCGGTTGGCCATCCCGCGTCACCCGGATCGATCGGGTCACCTCGAAGGAGTCGTCGCGTCGGAACCTCAGGGTCTCCGATCCGTCGCTCTGGACGAGTCGGTCCGACTTCGGATCATGGGTCAAGCCCCACCCCTCACCGGTGTACGACGTCGATCGCCCGGGCTCGAGGCTGGTGCTCGACCACCGCAACGCTCTGCCTTCCTTCCACGTCAACTGCACGACGGTGTCACCGACCACAGTGAGCCCTTCTCCGAAATATGTCGGGTCGAGCGCGACGGACCGACTCGACACGCCGGTCGACGCGTCGACCATCGACACGCTCGACGCGCCATAGCGCCCGCTCGACTCGTACAGGTGTGATCGGTCACCGAATGCCAGCCCCTCGGTGAAGCTCGCCGGATCGTGAGGGTGGGTGGCAACCACGCGAAAACTGAGCATCTGTGGTCGGCCCGACGGCACCGGCGCGACTGAAGGCCGCGAATCAGAACATCCGGTGACCAACAGGCCAACGACGGTCGCCACCCGAATCCACCGCACGAGCATCACCGTAGACTCGCCGGACGTGACCACTGCGACGAGAGACCCCAGGCGCCATCCGCTCGATCTGCAGCAGGTGTTCAACTTTCGCGACATCGGCGGCTACCCGACCGCCGACGGACGCTCGGTGAAGTGGGGCCGGCTGTATCGGGCCGACGGGCTGAATCGAGCGTCGGAAGCCGACGTCGAACTCCTGCGCACCATCGGATTGAAGACCATCGTCGACCTGCGCACCCACGGCGAGCTGAAATCGTACGGTTTCGCCGCGGCCGAGTCACTCGACGCACATTTCGCCCATCGTCCCTTGATCGACGAGCTGTGGCCGATGGGCGACGAGGCCCGATCTGCTGATCCGGTCCGCTACTTGGTCGACCGCTACCACGAGATGGCGGACCGAGCGGAGCACGTCCTGCCTGAGCTCATCGGGTGGGTCGCCGATCACCCGGAACGTACTCCCGTCGTGTTCCACTGCTCAGCGGGCAAGGACCGAACGGGCGTGACGGCGGCGGTGCTCCTCGGGCTCGCCGGCGTCGACCACGCCACGATCGCGGCCGACTACCACCTGACCGGCCTGGCCATGGACGACCTCCTCGCCTGGGTCCGCGCCGCTCACCCCGAATCCGCCGACTCCATGACCGACCAGCCACCGGTCTTCCTGACGTGCCCGCCACAGGCGATGCTGACGTTCCTCGACGAGCTCGACGCTCGACACGGCGACATGGAGGGCTTCGTTCGGTCGCTCGGCGTCGATGCCGGACTGATCGGGCGCTATCGAACGAACGTACTCACCACTTCGACGTGATGGGTGTGTGGAAACAGATCGACCAGTGCCACGGTCTCACATCGATAACCGGCCTCGACCAGCAGCCCTGCGTCTCGTCCGCCTGAACCGGCATCGCAGCTGACGAGCACCACCAACGCTGCCCCGGTGGCAGCGATGCGATCGACACCGATACGACCCATGCCCTGACGAGACGGGTCGGCCACCACGACATCGGCGGGCGTCGGGCGCCACGACTCGATCGAGGAACCCACCACCTCGGCCCCGAGGTCCGCCAGGTTGACCTGGGCGTCGGCGACCGACGACCGACTTCGTTCGACCGCCACGATGTCGGCAGCAGGAACGGTGCCGGCGAACAATCCGACACCGGCGCCGAGATCGACCAGTCGTTGAGGGTTCGGTCCGAATCGATCGACCGATGCACGCACCTCGTCGACGAGCGCTTCGGCACCATCCGGGCGAGTCTGGAAGAACGAGCTGGCCGAGATCCGGAATCGGCGACCGGCGACCTCCTCGTGGATCCACGCGTGGCGGGCGTCGTCTGCTCCCACGAGCTGCACCCCGTCAGAAACGGACGAGCCAGCGACCGTCGGCGAGACGACCGCCATCCGTTCCCCGGTGCGGGCCCCGACCCTGATCATCACTTCGTCGCCTGCGAACCTGCACGAGCGCACGATCTCATTGACCAGAGGATGCGCGACGTAGCAGGAGTCGATGTCGACCAGGTTGTTGCTCGATGCCGATCGGAACCCCACCTCACCCGTCGCCGTGACCCCGACTCGGATGGTGGTCCGGTACGCCTCGGCGGGAAGTTGACGCACGGTCACCTCGGGCCGTGGCAGGCGACCGATGCGTTGCCACGCATCGCCGATCGCGGCGACTTTCATGCGCACTTGCTCGTCGAGGGTGGCGATCTGGAGGTCGCAGCCTCCGCAGCCGCGCTCGACGTGGCGACACGGCGGGACCGCCCGATGCGCCGACGCCTCGATCACGTCGACGACCCGTGCTCGAACGTGGCGGCCGCTGTCCTTGGTGATGGCGACCTCAACCGTCTCGCCCACCAACGCGCCGTCGACGAAGCACACCCGACCGTCACGGAGGCGACCGACCACTCCCCCGCCGACGGCCACACCGTCGGCGGTGACGGTCTCGTTCGAAACGCTCCGGGGGCCCGCCACGCTCGGGACGCTACCTGGGGGCAGATAGCGTCGACCTCGTGCCTGATCCGACCGGCGAACCCGACCAGACGATCCTCATCCGGGTCAGTGGACCCGACCGCCCTGGGGTGACTGCGCAGTTGATGGCCCTGCTGGCACGGATCGGTGCCGTGCTCGACGACGTCGAGCAGGTCGTGATCCGCCGACACCTCACGCTGGGGCTGGTCGCTCGCGTGCCACTGGGCACCGATCTGTCTCGCCTGCACGACCTGGGTGAAGCCAACGGCCTGTCGGTTGAGGTCGAGGCCGCCGCTTCGACTCCGACCGAACGGGCGCTCGGCACCGTAGTCACCGTGCTCGCACCGATCGTCGGGCCCGACGACCTCGGCGCCATCGCCGGTGCTGTCGCCGCTGCCGGCGGCAACATCGACCGCATCATCCGCCTGTCGAAGTACCCGGTGACCAGCTACGAACTGACGGTGCTGGGCACGCCGATCGACACGCTCCGTCCCGGCCTGCTGGGCGTCGCTCGCGACCGCAGCATCGACGTGGCCATTCAGCCCGACGGCCTCGGTCGGCGGAGCCAGCGCCTGGTCGTGCTCGACGTCGACTCCACGCTCATCCAGAACGAGGTCATCGACCTGCTCGCCGATGAGGCCGGGTGCGGTGATGCCGTCTCGGTCATCACTGCGCAGGCGATGGCCGGAGAACTCGACTTCGAAGCCGCGCTTCGGGCGCGGGTGATGCTCCTCGCCGGGCTCGACGTGGCCGCCCTGGACCGGGTCCGCGAACGGGTGGAGCTCACCCCGGGCGCTCGCACCTTCGTCCGTACGTTGCATCGCATGGGATTTCGGGTCGCCATCGTTTCGGGCGGTTTCACCTTCGTCACCGACGACCTGGCCGAGCGACTGGGCGTCGACCACACTGCGGCAAACGAACTCGAGATCGTCGACGGTCGACTGACCGGCAAGGTCGTCGGCGGGGTCGTCGATCGTCAACGCAAGGCCGTGGTACTCCGGGAGGTCGCAGCACTCGAAGGCATCTCGGTCGACCAGACAGTGGCGATCGGCGACGGAGCCAACGATCTCGACATGTTGGCCGCCGCCGGGCTCGGGGTCGCCTTCAACGCGAAGCCCATCGTGCGTGATCAGGCGGACGCAGCGGTGAACGTCCCCTATCTGGACGCAATTCTCTTCGTGCTGGGCGTCCGACGCAGCGAGGTCGAGGACGCGGACGCACGCGACGGCCTGTCACCCGACGAGATCAGAGCGCCAATCTGAGCCCGACCCAACCGTCGAGCTCGCGCCGCTCGATCACCCGCAGCGGCGCGCACGTGGAAACGACCTCGGCCTCCCGGTCGACCAACAGTCCCGACAGCAGCACCACACCTGATGACTCGACGCGTGTCGCGAAGTGCGGCCCGAGCGCGCACAACACGGGGGCATCGATGTTGGCGATGACCACGTCGTAGACGCCATCGACCTC